>CAZCRO010000178.1:0-1007 GCA_964501115.1 uncultured Oscillospiraceae bacterium | reverse complement strand
CCAGGCCCTTCTTGGAATAAGGCTTGTCGGGGAAAATCTTGATCCAGACCTTACCACCACGCTTGGTGTAACGGGTCATGGCAATACGGGCAGCTTCAATCTGGTTACCAGTGATCCAGCCGGGCTCCAGAGCCTGGATGCCAAACTCACCATAGGAAACCTTGTTACCGCGGGAAGCAACGCCGGTCATACGACCACGCTGTACCTTACGGTATTTTGCTCTTTTAGGCATCAGCATTAGCGGTTACCTCCTTCTCTACGGGTATTGTTTCTGTCGCCGAAGCGGCCACCGTTGCGGCGGTCACCATTGCGACGGTCGCCATTGCGGCGGTCACCGTTGCGGCGCTCACGACGCTCACGGGGAGCGGGTTCGGGAGCAGCAGCGCGCAGGGTGGTGTTCAGCACTTCACCCTTGTAGATCCAAACCTTAACACCGATACGGCCGTAGGTAGTGGCAGCCTCAGTGAAGCCGTAGTCGATGTCGGCACGGATGGTCTGCAGGGGAATGGTGCCCTCGTGGTAGCTTTCGCTGCCAGCGATTTCACGGCCGCCCAGACGACCAGAGCAGGTGATCTTGATGCCCTTGGCACCCAGACGAGTGGCCTGCTGCATGGCCTTCTTCATAGCACGACGGTGGGAAATACGCTTCTCCAGCTGCTGAGCAATGTTCTCGGCAACCAGCTGAGCGCTCAGGTCGGGGCTGCGAACCTCAACGATGTTCAGGTTCACGCTCTTGCCCAGGCGAGCCTCAACGTCCTTGCGCAGGTTCTCGATTTCGGCACCGGCCTTACCGATGACGACACCGGGACGGGAGCAGTGGATGTTGATCTTCACCTTGCCATTGGCACGCTCGATTTCGATCTTAGCTACGCCAGCGGCGTACAGCTTGTTCTTCAGATACTTACGGATGTTGTAATCTTCCACAACCAGGTCGCCGACCTGCTCTTCACGGGCATACCAGCGGGAATCCCAGTCCTTGATTACGCCAACACGCAGTCCATGGGGAT
>CAZCRO010000177.1:0-1023 GCA_964501115.1 uncultured Oscillospiraceae bacterium | reverse complement strand
CATGCAATCGGCAGAAGATCATCGAGGAGAATAAGAAAAATACTGTTCGCCATGCCTATTTCAAAGAATATCTTGCACTACAGCGACTTTGCATCTTGATCCTTTGCCACCAGAAACACCAAATTGGCACCGGGTCAAAGCAGATATATGGAATCCTCTTTGATGGGGATTGGCTATGGGAAGAATACATCAACTCACTGATAGAGGATCTGTTCTATCACCCGATGAATAAGGGCGGAAAAGGTGCCCAGCGCCTGTTTGAAGGGAATGTGGGCCTTATTTACCCTGACTTCATTAGTCAGAACAGTGAGACCAGAATGATTGCCGATGCCAAGTATAAGCCAATCGACAATATTGGGAATCGGGATTATTTGCAGGTTCTTGCCTATATGTTCCGTTTTGATGCCCAAACCGGTTACTATTTCTATCCCGAAACAGGGAGCCTCCGACGACCTGAAATTACGGATGAATCGAGGCTCTACTTACGAGGCAAATGTCGTCCCAAGGGATGATATCAGCGTCACCAAACACGGATTAAAAATACCGGTGGATGCCAAAAATTATGCTGAATTTGTTGTAAAAATGAAAATATCGGAACAAGATTTTTTGAGCGTATTTAATTTGTAAGAGCGTTAACTAATAAGCCAACAGGCACAAGATTGGAGAGCAATTCACACTTCCAATCTTGTGCCTTTTTCAAACATATGTGGTATCGATAGGATATAGCCTCAAAATTGCCATGTCAAGCAAATTGCGGAAATCATAGCAAAACAAAAAAAGAAGCAATTTTTGCCAGGGGGTAATCGGAAAACGATTAGGCTGTAAAAGTACGATTACCCCAGTGATAAAACGATTACTGGCGGGGTAGAAGGGATAAAGCAGGGGCAGCGGGCAAAATTTTGAAGATCGAAATGAGGGAATGTAAGCAAAAAGTTGCTGATATAACCACTTTTGTAGGAAAAGAATACAAAATAAGGACGTAATCTTCGATACGCTTTGTATCAATGATTACGTCCTTATATG
>CAZCRO010000176.1:0-1032 GCA_964501115.1 uncultured Oscillospiraceae bacterium | reverse complement strand
GAGGAGCGGAACGCCCTGCGGCTCCACTTCACCATGGAGGACAACCCGGGACTGGCTCCGGAGATCCGGCAGCGGTACGAGCGGCTGTATGCCGGTGTGTTCTACCGGCGGTTCGTGCTGGGAGAATGGGCGGCGGCCCGGGGGCTGGTATACGACTTTTTTGACCCGGAGCGGGACGCGGCAGAGGTGCCGAAGGGGCCCTTTTCCCAATGGCGGGTATCTGTGGACTATGGGACGGTGAATCCGCTGTCTATGGGCCTGTGGGGCGAGAAGGACGGTGTATGGTACAGAACGGAGGAATTTTACTACGATTCCCGCAGAGAGGGGCGGCAGATGACTGACGCGGAGTACGTCCAAGCGCTGGAGCGGCTGGCGGCGGGACGGGATATTCAGCGGGTCATCGTGGACCCGTCAGCGGCCAGCTTTATCGAGGCCCTGCGGCGGCAGGGATGGCGGGTCCGCAAGGCGGAAAACAACGTGGCAGACGGCATTCGGGTGACGGCTGATCTGCTGCGGCAGGGAAAGCTGGTGATCTGCGGGGGATGCCGGGACTGTTTACGGGAGATGGCGCTGTACTGTTGGGATGAAAAAGCCGGAAAGGACGTGCCCCGCAAGGAACACGATCACGCTATGGATGAGATGCGGTATTTTGCGATGGATGCGAGAGAGGAGCGAGGCGGGTTCACGGCGATGAGTGTGGTGAGAAGGGATAGGCTGTTCTGAATGGGCGCTGCTTTGAAGAAAAATAAAAAAGTGTTGCATGGAATGATGCAAAAATCCCGGTTGTGTGAGGGAGTGTGGAGAGCCAAAACCCGGATGGAGGAGTGGTGGAGTTGAAATTCAGGAAGAAGAAGGAGACGGCGGCGCAGAGCGTGCAGCTGCGGGACCGGGAACAGCATCCCTTTGACGGGCTGCGGGGCACCGCGTTTCAACAGAGCGGTGAGGCGCGGCTGTATCAGGCGGTGCGGGAGGCGGTGCCGGTGGTGGACGCGGCCATCTGCAAGCTGATCCGCCTCAGCGGCGGTGTGAAGG
>CAZCRO010000175.1:0-1037 GCA_964501115.1 uncultured Oscillospiraceae bacterium | reverse complement strand
AGCCAAGGGCACCTGCGGCGATGATTTGACCTGGATCCTGGAGGATGGTACCCTGGCCATCTCCGGCACCGGTGCCATGACCAACTTCGGCTGGGACAGCGATGCCGCGGTACCCCTGACTCCCTGGTACAAGTACCGTAGCCTGATCAAGAAGCTGGTCATCGAAAAGGGCGTGACCACCATTGGCGAGGAAGCCTTCGCCGGCTGCTACAACCTGACCAGTGTTTTCATGCCCGATACGGTTACCTCCATTGGCATCTGGGCATTCCAGGCTTGTGATGGTCTGAAGACCATTACCATTCCCAAGAATGTTACGAGCATTGGCGATGGCGCGTTTGGCGGCTGCATAAACCTGACTGCTTTCAAAATCGCCTCCGGCAATACCAGCTTTAAGGTATCCAATGGCATTCTGATGACCTCTGACGGTAAGACTGTAGTGTCCGTCCCCGGTGGACTTACCGGAAAAGTCACCGTGCCCAAGGGTGTTACCACCATCAGTGGCTATGCATTCAGCAGCTGCCGGGATATTACCGGCATCACCCTGCCTGAGGGGCTTACCACCATCGGAGAGGGTGGCTTCTGGGATTGCGTAAGCCTGACCAGTATCACCATTCCCAACAGCGTGACCAGCATTGGGGACTCTGTGTTCTATAACTGCAATAACCTCACTGGCATCACCATTCCTGCGGGGATCACCACCATTGGCGAAGCAACCTTCTGTCGGTGCGTAAGTCTGACCACTGTTACCATCCCCAGCGGCGTTACTGCCATTGGCGATGTTGCATTCTCTAGTTGCAGCGGTCTGACCAGCGTGATCATTCCTCAAAGTGTTACCAGCATTGGCGATAGTGCATTCAATAAATGCGGCAACCTGACAAATGTCTACTACGTCGGTTCGGAGAAACAGTGGAATAGCATTGAAATCAGCGACTACAACGAATGCCTGACCGGTGCTACCATCCATTTCGACAGCCTGGGCAATCTGGAAATCCGCCCGGTGGAGGATATCCAGCTGATTTCCGGCCAGAGCCAGACTT
>CAZCRO010000174.1:0-1042 GCA_964501115.1 uncultured Oscillospiraceae bacterium | reverse complement strand
ATCGCCTGTAATGCCATTCGCCCCATTTTTGACGCACTGCCTGTCACCAAGACAAGGAGGGAAGTAAATGTATGTCTATGCACAAATAAATAAGGAAACTTTGAGATTTATTCGCGAGAAAAAGGCTGTTTCTTACGATTATGTTGTTCGGTTAACTAAATACTCTAAGGAAAAGATTGCATTGTGGGAAGATGAAACATCAGAAAAGTATCCCACAAGGAATACCTCGCAGTATATCTCGTGAAGCAATTGATCAAAACAGTTCTGCATTATGCAGAACATTTTATCATGGGTACCGTGAAGGGGTCTTTGATAAACAAGATGTTGCTCGCTATTTGGGAATAAAGCAAAGCCATATAGACAAGTTTATGTGGGAGGTAGCAAAATGGTAACGGAATCTGCGAAAACTAAATACATTATTGATACCTCATCTATACTATCACAGAAAGATAATGAGCCACACCGGAGATCAATTAATAAAACACTTTGGAAGCATATTGATGCGTTGATAGAACAACAACGAATCGTAACATGCTCGGAGATAATTGAAGAGGTCAACGATGATGATTTGAAGAAATGGTTTTCTGGATTGCAGGGAGTAATTATACCAATTGATAATGAAATTCAAGAAAATGTACGAAAAGTTGTCACATCAAATCCGCAATTGATCGATTTCCAAAAACTAAAGTCGTCTGGCGATGCCTTTTTAATTGCAACAGCCATGAAATATGGATTAACGGTCATTACAGAAGAAAACAAAAAGGGTGAAAAGAAGATACCGTTTGTCTGTAGAAATCTTAAGGTTCCTTGTGTTGATATTTGGGGACTTTGCGAACAAGAAGGTTGGACATTTTGATCCTATTTAGAAATGCTATTTCCATGAATTGCATATCCATATATTTCTGTTGTTCCAATAACGGCAGTGGCATTGCGCTAATGATTGGATGTTGTTCCGATTTGGCAATTCACAAGCAATGGATAATTGTTCTGTTCGTAACCGCACCTTATTGATTTTCCAATTTGGTGGAAATAGCTACTGAAA
>CAZCRO010000173.1:0-1043 GCA_964501115.1 uncultured Oscillospiraceae bacterium | reverse complement strand
TGGAAAACCCCGGCCTGCTGACCCCTGGAAAGGGCTACACCGTCTATCTGGACGTTACTCCCCGGGGCAACGCGGAAAACGTCAAACCCACCCAAGTGAAGCTTACCGTTAAGGTCAAGAGCTAAAAAACAAAATCGGCATGGCGGTTGATTCCGCTATGCCGATTTTTTAGGTATGCTGCGATGATTCTTCATAACCACTCTGAGCCGTCTTCAAACCAAATAAAAGCAGATACCGTAACGGACACGATAGTATCCATTACGGTATCTGTTATGGCGGAGAGTGTGAGATTCGAACTCACGGTGGGTCGCCCCATCACCAGTTTTCAAGACTGGCTCCTTAAACCGCTCGGACAACTCTCCATGTGCTAAACTATAGCATCCGGAGGCAAAAAAGTCAAGGATTTTCGAATTTGAAAACTTTGCAGAAATACCTCTTGACATTTCTTCCGGAATATGCTAATATATCCGGGCAGTCAAGTGAACAAACTTTTATTCGGAGTGATACCCAAGAGGCCGAAGGGGCTCCCCTGCTAAGGGAGTAGGCGGTCAAAAGCCGCGCGAGGGTTCAAATCCCTCTCACTCCGCCATTATGAGACAACCTTGGAAGATGTTCCGGGGTTGTTTTATTTATTGATGTATTGAATCGCAATGACCCATTGGATCTGCAAAAAGTAGCAATCGCTTTCTTTTTCCTTGATATTGAGAGGCGTATTTGCCTGTTTACAAAATATGGGTTTACTGCATCCGGTATCGAGTGTACATTTTTTGAAAAGGCAAAACAGAGTTGCCCTCTTGTAATTGCAGATGAATGCAAGAATCAGGCAAGAAGATGAGGTTGGACAATCGAATGCACCAGCGATTCATATGCTTCAAAATTATATCCGACAAAAATTTCTGAAAAAATAAAAATAGTGGTTGACAAATCCATCCAGCCGTGATATTATATCCAGGCGTTGAGCGGAAGCGCTTGGCGGTTAAGTGAAGAGATGGGCGAGTGGTGGAATTGGTAGACTCGCTAGATTCAGGTTCTAGTGTTCACTG
>CAZCRO010000172.1:0-1052 GCA_964501115.1 uncultured Oscillospiraceae bacterium | reverse complement strand
TTGCGATGGCTTCTCTCGTCTTTTCATCCATCGGAAACACAGAAGGTGTTTCTTCCTCAGACTGGTATTCTTCTTTCTTTTCTTCTACTACCGGTTCCAGGTCTTCATTATCAAAGGACAGCGGTTCATAGTATTCCGTTCTTGTCTCATGTACATCCACCTGGGGCACAGCCTCTTCCTGATGCAACGCTTTGTATACTTCTTTCCGGATCAAGGTCTCCAGCTGTATTTCCTTGGAAATTCTGACTTCCCACTTGGAAGGATGAACATTGACATCCAGTAAGTGAGGATCCATCTCCACACTTAACACACACAGAGGATACCGGTTCTCCGGCATGGTTCCTTCATACCCCTGTCTGACCGCCTGGAATAACTTATAGGTCTTTACCATCCTGCCGTTCAGAAATATCTGCATGGATCCCCTGGAAGCTCTGGATATGATCGGTTTTACCAGATATCCGGACACATGATAGTCATAGTCACTGAAATCCACCGGAATCGCATTCTCCGCAGCTGCTCTTCCGTATACATTGAATATCACTTCCAGAAGATTTCCCTGTCCGGTTGTCCGGAAGGCATCTCTGCCGTCATTGATCAGATGAAAGGCAATTTCCGGATGTGACAACGCAAAGGAATTCATGACATCCTGAATCAACGTAGCTTCATAGCTTCCGCTCTTCATATGTTTCAGTCTGGCCGGCGTATGATAGAACAGTCCTTCCACACTGATCTCCGTACCCTGATTGCATGGATACGGTGTCACACTTTCGGTTTTTCCATAACTGATGACAACCTTGGTCGCATCATTGCCATCACTCGTACATAACGTCACTCTGGCTACAGCCGCAATGGAAGGCAGAGCCTCGCCTCGGAAACCAAGGGTATGAATGGACCATAAATCATTCTGATTATGAATCTTACTGGTCGCATGCCGGTGAAAACACATCTCCGCATCTTTTGAATCCATCCCGCATCCATTATCCTCAACGGTAATCTTCTTCATCCCGCCTTCTTCAATGGACACGGTGATTCTTGTACTTCCTGCATCAATG
>CAZCRO010000171.1:0-1054 GCA_964501115.1 uncultured Oscillospiraceae bacterium | reverse complement strand
GTTTTTGAACAGTTAAAAAATAAAAGCCTTTGGAATATTAATACTCCTAAAGGCTTTTATAATATTTGTAATAAGTCGCTTAATTAACCTATTATTCTCATTATTGATTGACTTTTCATGTTGGCGTTAGCTAGCATAGCCGCTCCCGTTTGTTGTAGAATTTGTTCTCGAGTATAAGCTACCATTTCTTCAGCCATGTCAGCATCTCTTATAACGCTTTCGCTTGCAATGGTATTTTCAGTTGCTATCATTAAGCTTTTTACCATTGATTCCATTCTGTTTTGAACTGCGCCTAATTCTGCTCTTTGAGCTACTACCATTTGTATGCCTTCGTCTATTCTTCCAAGAGATTGGTTTGCAGTTTCAACGGAAGAAATAGAAATAGGAGTTTCTCCTCCAACTTGAAGATTAGCTGCAGTCATAGCGCCTATATTTACGGAAACTCTTTGGTCCATATTAGCGCCGATGTGAAAAGTAATAGGAGTTTGTCCGTCCGAAGCGAATCTTCCTGTCAACATATTCATTTTGTTGAACTCTGCTTGAGATGCGATTCTGTCAACTTCTTGCACCAATTGATTTACTTCCACTTGAATTAAAGCTCTGTCGCTGTCGGAATATATTCCATTAGCCGCTTGTATTGCAAGTTCTCTCATTCTTTGCATTATATTGGTTGTTTCATTTAAATAACCTTCCGTAGTTTGAATGAAAGAAATTCCGCTTTGAGCGTTTCTCGTGGCTTGTTGAAGACCGCGATATTGAGAGCGCATTTTTTCGGATACTGCTAATCCAGAAGCGTCGTCTCCCGCTCTGTTAATTCTTTGTCCGCTTGAAAGCGATTCGATTGTTTTTGTCATTGAACTTCCGGTTAAGTTCAATTGCCTGTTGGCATTTAATGCCGAAACATTATTGTTGATAATCATAATTACTACCCTCCGTGAATAGTGTTTAAAAAATTTAAATTTTCAAAGTCGCTTATATTATGTTTTTAATCCGTTTATCATCCCAATAAAACGGCGACATAATAATAACTTTAATTATACGAATAGTATTATAA
>CAZCRO010000170.1:0-1054 GCA_964501115.1 uncultured Oscillospiraceae bacterium | reverse complement strand
ACTGCCAGAGATTTGGGCACAAGGCTGGGCACCTCTGCACGCCCAATCTTTACCGCATTCCAGTCTATGGATGAGGTGCAGGAGGCGGTGGTGGATGCCGCCATGAAGCGGTTTGAAGAATATGCCCACAAGACCGATGCCGATATACCCATCTTCAAGCAGGTCGGTATGCAGATGATCTTGTTCGCCAAAGAAGAACCGAATCTCTATCGGCTTGTGTTCATGTCAAAAAACAGCGATGTAAAATCCTTTGCCGATATTTATGCACATCTCGGCAGCGTTGCCGATGAATGTCTGAATACCATCCAACAAGATTACGACCTGTCCGGCGAGGATGCAAAAGCGCTGTTTGAACACGCCTGGATTCATACTTACGGAATCGCAACACTTTGCGCCACGGGAATGTGCAATTTTACAAAAGAACAAATTTCAAGCATGCTAACGCAAGATTTCACCGCCATGATGATGCTGCTAAAATCAGAAGAAGGGCGAAAACAATGAACACAAGCGAGATACAGCAACAGATTTTCAAACATCAAGAGACAAAGTATCGTGATTTTCAGGCAAAGCTTTTGCCGACAGTGGATGCGCAAACAGTCATCGGTGTCAGAACACCGATTTTGCGTGGGTTTGCAAAAGCACTTTACAAAGAAGATGATTTTACCGGTTTTTTGAACGATCTGCCTCATAAGTATTTTGATGAAAATCAGCTTCATGCGTTTTTGATTTGCGAAATGAAGGATTTTGATCTTTGCATGGATGCTTTGAATCAATTTCTTCCTTATGTCGATAATTGGGCGACCTGTGACCAGATGTCACCGAAGATCTTCAAAAAGCATAAAGCAGAGCTTTTGGGGCGGATAAGAATTTGGATTTTGTCATCCGAAACTTACACGGTGCGATTTGCGGTCGGTATGCTGATGCAGCATTTTCTGGATGAAGATTTTGCGCCTGAATATCCGCAAATGATTTCCTCAATCCGTTCCGAAGAATACTATGTAAACATGATGATCGCATGGTATTTTGCAACGGCGCTTGCAAAACAATATGAGGC
>CAZCRO010000169.1:0-1076 GCA_964501115.1 uncultured Oscillospiraceae bacterium | reverse complement strand
ATACTAAATTATCATATAACACAATTCAAGGTAAACCTTTTATATTTGAATGGGTAGATGAAAGTGCTAAAATTTATTCAAGTTATCAGTTGCAAGAAGATTTTGACCAATTACCAACAAGAATGATGTCTTATGCTAATCATCCATATAAAAAGTCAATTCATTCATTTAATGTAGAAGGAAATGAAAATCATCCTTATAAAGTTAAATATATTGATAATAATGATTGTATAAAATATACTTTTTTCCCTTCTGATAATCCAAAAATTGACACTGAAGAAGCAATGATGGAAGTTTTAAAAACATATCCTGAAGGTTCTAGTTTGAGTAAACAAAAGATATATTGTGAATGGGTAATAAGTCAAGGACTTGTATTTTTAGAACATAAACAATGTATAATCCATGAAGTAGATTTTAATAACTACGCATTTAGAGAAATAGGAATAGGCATAGACTATGGCTCAAGTAATCCGACAACTTTTGTCCCTTTAGCACTTGCATATAATAAAACATTAAAAAGATGGGAAATAATAAGACTAGAAATTTATTATCATGCACCTGAAGAAAATGAAAATCCAACAACTGAATATTATAGTAATCAATTAAAACTATTTTTAACATATTTAAAATCAAGATATGGTCAAGTTCCTATAACTGATATAACTATTGATAGTGAAGCAACACATTTTCATAATAGATTATTAGCAGATAATATACCTCATAACCTTGCAGATAAATTCCCTCGGTCAGTTGTTGAAGGTGTTCAAGAATTACAAACAATGCAACATATAAGAACATTTAGAATATTAGAAAGTAAATCAATTAGAAATATATATCAAAATGGTAATATAGATTATTGTGTTAGAGATGAAGGAATAATGGAGTATGAATCTTATCAATATGATACAATTAAAAGCAGTAAAACAGGAATTGATTGTTATAAAAAGGAATATGACCATCATATAGATGCTACAAGGTACGAGTTAATTAGTATGATAAATAGGAGAGTGTGGTATAATAGATGATTATTAAATGTAAATCAAGTAATAGATTTTTATGTGAAATCAATATGGAAG
>CAZCRO010000168.1:0-1103 GCA_964501115.1 uncultured Oscillospiraceae bacterium | reverse complement strand
ATTTAATAATTTTATTTGCTGTATCTTTAAGGTCTTTAGTGTTATCAATATATTGAAAATAAACATAATATCTTTCCCCGCCTGCACCTTCCTCACAATTATCAAGTATTTCTTTTATTTGATTTTTAATAGGTTCTTCTTTTAACTTATTTTTAATATTATCATCATTTGAATACACAGTTAAACAGAAGTGCCAATAAATACTTTGCTCCAACCTTATGTGCCAATTTTTTCCTTTAGGGATAATCATATTTAATGAACGGTCGTTACCCACATAGAACCTATCTTTAACTTCTTCTTTAGTTTTAATATCAGCATCAATATTGTTATTCTTTATATACTGTTCTATATGTTCATATATATTTGAATAATATTTTATATCTTCTGACACAAACTCAACTTTTTTATCTGAAATTCTATCTGAAATTACTCCTTTAGTATTTTCTAAAAGCCGATAAAATTTATTTAACTTATCAAGACTATCTGTTATCGGTTCATCCTCATTTAATAAGGTTTCAAAATATTTGTTTTCTTCAAAAATTTTTTTTATTTCTTCTTTTTCCATGTTATTCTCCTCGTTTGTATTAGTTATAATTTTTTCGTTATCTCTTATTTGGATTAAAGCGGAATATATTGACTGATATTTTTCATCAAATTTTAAGAACTTATAATTTTTTAAAATATCGTTTTCAATCCATTCGGCTATATTGCCATGAGATAGATAACATATTTTATTCTTTAATTTTTCTTTCGTTTCTTTTTCTATACTATATTCTGATGGTTCGTATCCCCGTGTAGTCAGGTAAACTAAAAATATATCTTTACCTTCATTTTTTCTATCATTATAATAATCTTCCAATTGTTTATATTGGTCGTAAGCGTTTATTTTATTTTCAATGATTATTTCAAAAGTATCGAATACGATTAATATATCGATTTTTCTGCCTTCTTTTGTTTGATATTCTCTAAATACGCCTTCAAACTTTGCCTTTTTAATTTTATCTTTATATTTATTGCCAAGAATATATTTGTCAAAAATAAAAAAAGAAAAATCTTTTGCAAAATTGATTTCTTTATTATAATATTTAAAATGAATGTTAAAA
>CAZCRO010000167.1:0-1116 GCA_964501115.1 uncultured Oscillospiraceae bacterium | reverse complement strand
TATTTATTTTCTTATATTATTGTTAGTGCGTATTTTATTATATTTTTTGCTGCATTTATGTCTCTGTCATGTTCTGTTTTGCATTGTGGGCATGTCCATTGTCTCGTGTTTAAGTCTTTTGTTTTCGTGTTCTTATATCCGCATGTGCTGCATAGTTGGCTGCTTGGGTACCATTGGTCTATTTCTATGATTATTCGTCCATGTTCTTCTGCTTTGTATTTTAGCATTTTTTATGAATGTATACCATGCTTTTGATTGTATGGAGTGTGCTAGTTTATGGTTTTTTAGCATGTTTTCTATTCTTAGTGTTTCTATTGCTATTATCTGGTTTTCCTGTATGATTATGTTTGTTATTATGTGGAATTCATAGTTTATTATGTCATGTATTTTCTGGTATTTCTTTGATATTTTCTTCTGTAGTTTTTTGTAGTTTCTGCTTCCCGGTTGTTTTTTTGATTGTTGTCTTTGCAGTTCTCGTATTCCTTTTTCTAGTCTTTTGATTCGTTTTTGTCCTTTCAGTACTATTTTTCGTCCATCACTTGTTGTTACTAGTGTTTTTATGCCCATGTCTAGTCCTATTTTTCTATTGTTTTCTTTGTATTTTTTGATTGGCACGTTTTTTAGTGTTAGGCTGATTGTGTAGTGTCCATCCGGGTGTCTTTTGATTGTTGCTGATGTTATTTCTCCGTTTATTTCCTGTTTGGATCTTACTGTTATCCATCCAATTTTTGGTATTCTTATCTTATTGCCTTCTTTTCGTATGCTATTGTTGTTATTGATTGTTTTGTATGATTGTCTTGTATGTCTCTTAGATTTGTATTTTGGAAATCCTCCTTGGTTCTCGTAGAATCTCTTATATGCTTTATCTAAGTTTCTTAGTGATTGTTGTTGAGCTGTAGAATCACCTTTTGCTAGCCATTTCTTATCTTTTCTAAGCTGGGTTAGTATTTTTGAACGTTGGTTTTGTGTCATGCTTTTTTTATTAGCTTTGTAGTATTCCTGGTTTATATCAATAAACATGTTATATACAAAACGACAGCATCCAAACTGTTGTTCAATCAATACCCTCTGCCGATGATTCGGATAAATTCTTAAAACATTTCCTCTATTCATAAC
>CAZCRO010000166.1:0-1124 GCA_964501115.1 uncultured Oscillospiraceae bacterium | reverse complement strand
AAGACAGAGGCCTCTCACGCCTTTAACATCGGTTCGAATCCGGTACGGGTCACCACTTTTCTTAAAATTTCTTCTTGACATTGTAGCTTCCATGTGCTATAATTCGAGAGTCACAGGGAGAGATCCCTTTGACATAGAGTGGCTTAAAGGCCACCAACCGAGTTGGTTTTGATTGCAGCGAGGGTCCACCTGTTCCCATCCCGAACACAGAAGTTAAGCTCGCTTGCGCCGACAATACTTGCAGGGTGACTTGCCGGGAAGATAGGTAATGCCAACACAAATATTCCCCCTTAGCTCAGTCGGTAGAGCGACGGACTGTTAATCCGCAGGTCGTTGGTTCGAGTCCAACAGGGGGAGCCAATCGGCAATCTTTTCAGATTGCCGATTTTTTCTGCGTCACCCCGTCTGATTCTCACTGCGCACCCCGGGTTTCCCCCGCTGTGGAAAGCCGAGAAAGGTGAAGAAAAGGGCGAAGGAACGCCGTTTGTGTGAAAACACAAAAACGGAAGAATAAAAAAGCTGTATTTGTGTATATTTATTTTTGAAAAAACATTGACTTTTTCGAAAAAATGCGTATAATATCAACTTGTATGGATATGAAAAATATTAGTAGATTAGCTCATTGCGGCGATATGCCGGATCTGTCAGGATGTAAAATCCTGGTAGGTGCCAAGCAGCTCCGGAAGGGGCTGGAAAATGGAAGCATTGCGGCGGTTTATCTGGCCGAAAATGCTGATCCCAATGTGACCGAGCCTTTGGCTCAGCTCTGCGATAGCGTAAATATCCAACCGGTCTGGGTTCAGGGAAAAGCAGAACTCGGACGCGCCTGCGGCATAGACGTGGGCGCAGCGGCGGCTGGCGTCGCCAAGTAACTTGATTCTATCGGATTTACTCCGTAGAATACATTACCCGCCAAGCGGCGAGAATAAAAGAAAGGAGAAATTCAATGCCTACTTTTAATCAGCTGGTTAAGAATGGCCGTAAGCAGGTCACCTACAAGTCCACCGCTCCCGCTCTGCAGAGAGGTCTGAACACTCTGGAGAACAAGGCTACTACTCTGCCTTCCCCCCAGAAGCGTGGCGTTTGCACCGCTGTTCGTACCACCACCCCCAAGAAGCCTAACT
>CAZCRO010000165.1:0-1127 GCA_964501115.1 uncultured Oscillospiraceae bacterium | reverse complement strand
GAATGCCGATTCTGTCTTTGAAAATGTTCTCTATGAATTGGAGAATTACGAAGTCACGCTTGATAGCAATCTGCATCAAGCGTGACCATATACGTGTCATCAAAGCGAGGTTAGCCGCCCCTGCAATAGATTTCTACCAAAGACCAAAATCAATTTTGCGCATAACTCTTGACACTACCGATTTTTACGGGGGGGCAAAAGGGGAGGCGCTGCCCGGGGAAAGGGGCAGCGCCTGGGGGGTTATTCGCCGTAGTAGGCGTTCAGATACATTTCCTTGATTTCCTTCATCAGCGGGTAGCGGGGATTGGCGCCGGTACACTGGTCGTCGAAGGCCTGCTCTACCATGGTATCCAGACGGTTCAGGAAGTCCTGCTCGTCTACACCGTAGTCCCGGATGGTGTCCTTGATACCCACCTTGTGCATCAGCTGGGTGATGGCTTCAATCAGGTTATCCAGCTTTTCGGCATCCGTATTGCCGCCCAGTTTCAGATAGTCGGCTACTTCGGCGTAGCGTGCCAGGGTATGGGGATGGTCGTACTGGGAGAAGGTGCCCATCTTGGGAGGTACTTCCTCTGCATTGAAGCGCAGAACCTGACGGATCAGCAGCGCATTGGCAATGCCGTGGGGCAGGTGATGGAAAGCACCCAGTTTGTGCGCCATGGAGTGGCATACACCCAGGAAGGCATTGGCGAAGGCCATACCGGCCATGCAGGCGGCGTGAGCCATGTTTTCTCTGGCTCTGGGGGCTTTGGCACCCTGCTCGTAGGCGGCAGGCAGGTTTTCGAATACCAGCTTCAGGCTGCGCAGAGCCAGGCCGTCGGTGTAATCCGTGGCCATGATGGAGGCGTAGGCTTCCAGCGCATGGGTCACAGCGTCAATGCCGGAGGCAGCGGTCAGGCCTCTGGGGGCGTTCATCATCATATCCGCATCCACAATGGCCATCTTGGGCAGCAGCTCATAGTCGGCCAGGGGATACTTGACACCGGTGGATTCATCGGTAATGACGGCGAAGGGAGTTACTTCGGAGCCGGTACCGGCGGAGGTGGGGATGGCGACAAAGTAGGCTTTCTCACCCATCTTGGGGAAGGTGTACACTCTCTTGCGGATGTCCACAAAGCGCATGGCCA
>CAZCRO010000164.1:0-1131 GCA_964501115.1 uncultured Oscillospiraceae bacterium | reverse complement strand
CCATGGTCTTCCCCGAGCCCGTTATCGAAGTCGCTATCGAGCCCAAGACCAAGGCTGGTCAGGAAAAGATGGGTATCGCTCTGGCCAAGCTGGCTGAAGAAGACCCCACTTTCCGCACCTACACCAACAAGGAAACCGGCCAGACCATCATTGCCGGTATGGGCGAGCTGCACCTGGAAATCATTGTTGACCGTCTGCTGAGAGAATTCAAGGTGGAAGCCAACGTTGGTGCTCCCCAGGTCTCCTACAAGGAAACCATCCGCAAGGAAGTGGAGCAGGATACCAAGTACGCCCGTCAGTCCGGTGGTAAGGGTCAGTACGGTCATGTTAAGATCCGTGTTGAGCCCAACGAGCCCGGCAAGGGTTACGAGTTCGTCAACGCCGTTGTCGGTGGCGCTGTTCCCAAGGAATATATCCCCGCTGTTGACGCCGGTATTCAGGGCGCAATGGAAGCCGGTGTTCTGGCTGGCTACCCCGTTGTGGACGTAAAGGTTACCCTGTACGACGGCTCTTATCACGAAGTTGACTCCTCCGAAATGGCATTTAAGATTGCCGGTTCTATGGCATTCAAGGAAGCTTGCCGGAAGGCCAACCCCACCATCCTGGAGCCTATCATGAAGGTTTCCGTCACTGTTCCCGATGAGTATATGGGCACCGTTATCGGTGACATCACTGCTCGCCGTGGTAACATTCTGGGCCAGATCACCCGTACCGGTGCTGTCCAGATCGACGCAAACGTGCCTCTGGCCGAGATGTTCGGCTACGCTACCGACCTGCGTTCCAAGACCCAGGGTCGTGGCAACTACTCCATGGAGCCCAGCCACAACGCCGAGCTGCCCAAGAGCAAGACCGACGAGCTGATCAAGGCTCGTTCCAGAGATTAATTTTTCGTAAAAATCGGAAAATTTCTCTTGTGTTTCCGTACAATCTGGTGTATTATATAACCGATGTGCGGAAACACATATCGCCAAAATGCTATCAATTTATATTCATTTTTAACAGGAGGAATATTTCAAATGGCAAAGCAGAAGTTTGAAAGAAATAAGCCCCATGTTAACATCGGCACTATCGGCCATGTTGACCACGGCAAGACCACTCTGACCGCCGCTATCACCAAGTACCTGTCCATGC
>CAZCRO010000163.1:0-1164 GCA_964501115.1 uncultured Oscillospiraceae bacterium | reverse complement strand
TCACCATCACGGATCCCAATATGACCCGCTTCCTGATGAATCTGGACGAGGCAGTGGATCTTGTCAAGTTTGCGTTTACCCATGCCAACCCCGGCGACCTGTTCATCCAGAAGGCAGACGCTTCCACCATTGGCGACCTGGCCAAGGCGGTGCAGCAGCTCTTCGGAGACACCGGTACCAACATCATCGGCACCCGCCATGGAGAAAAGCTCTATGAAACCCTGATGACCCGGGAGGAGCGGCTGCGTGCCCAGGATATGGGGGACTATTTCCGGGTGGCGGCAGACAGCCGGGATCTGAACTACGACAAATTCATGGTTCAGGGTCAGGTGCTTACGGAAGCCGACGAGTCCTATACCAGCCACAACACCACCCGGCTGGATGTGGAAGGCACTGTGAAAAAGCTGCTGACTACAGATTATGTAAACGAAGAACTGGCCGGTATCCGGCACAATTGAATTTTAAAAAGATTTGCCGGAAAACTCCACCTCTGAGAGAGGCAAGAGCGTTTCCGGCAGCCAACAGCGCCCGGCTCAAACAGAAGCCGGGCGCTGTTTCCATGTTATGCCTCCCAGGGGAAGCCCGGCCAGATGGGGGCGCCGGTGTAGTGCAGGGGCTGCCTGGTGCCCCGCAGGACTTCCATAACGGCACTGGCCATGGCCTCCTGTTCGCATTCTCCGGGGTAGACGGTGATGGGGGCGATCCAGCCGCAACGCTGCTGAACGGTTTGGGTGATGTCCTCGTAGCGCATCAGGCCGCCGGTAAGCAGGATGCCGTCTACCTTTCCTTCCAGCACGGCGGCCATGCCGCCGATGGATTTGCACAGCTGGTATACCATGCCGCCCCAGATGGTGGTGGCTTTTTCGTCCCCGGCCTCTACCAGGGCATGCACCTTGGCGGCATCGGAGGTGCCGAAGTGGCTGACGAAGCCGCCGCTGCGGCTGAGCATAGCCCGCATTTGGGCTGTGGTGTGGCCTTCATCCAGATATTGCAGCACTTCCATCACGGGGATGGAGCCGAGGCGGGTGGGGGTGTAGGGCCCGTCGCCGCCGGCACCTTCGGTGCTGTCGATCATTTTGCCTTTGCAGTGGGCGGTAACGGTGATGCCGCCATCAGCCGCTGTCAAGTAAGGACTAAAAGATTTTGAAGATTATTTGCAAATTC
>CAZCRO010000162.1:0-1164 GCA_964501115.1 uncultured Oscillospiraceae bacterium | reverse complement strand
CCTCAACTTTCTTGGAAGGTGACAAATTCCGGCAAATCTTCTCCCATCAGGGGTTTCAGCCATTGCAGGTATTCCTGGGTAACGCCATTGCCCTGGGCATTGATATACCGATCCGGCATGCCGTTCTCCGTGAGCATGACCTGCTCAATGGGCACCAGGAAAATTTCACTTTTATAGGGCTGGGAACTTACCCGCCGGAATGCGGGCATGACGCCGGTATTGCCTGCCAGAACCGCCTGCACCGCCGCGCGGCCGGCCTGTTCTGCTTCCCGGCAGTCTGTTTCACTGCGCCAGAAGATAGATGTACGTCCCGCCAAACCGGGCTTTTCGCTTCTGGCCTTGATCCCCAGCTCCTTCACCACCAGCTGTGCCAGGTGGGCAGAGACATCGCCAAAGTAGGTGGAGCGTCCGGTCTGGAAGATGGGAGGCACCAGGGGCTTGCCGCCCGCACCGTGGAGCCCTTCGCTGACCACGGCCACCACGCCTTTCCCCTTTTTCCACAGCCGTTCCACATCCGCCAGGAATGCCTGCTCGGAGAAGTCCCGCTCCGGAAGGTAAATGAGATCCGGGCCGATTTCCCGATCCTGCCAGGCCAGGGCAGAGGCAGCGGTGATCCATCCGGCGTTGCGTCCCATCGCCTCCACCACACATACATGGATGGGAAGGCTGCGCACATCGGCACAGATTTCCCGGACGGTTCCGGCCATGTACCGGGCAGCGCTGGCAAAGCCGGGGGCATGGTCGGTAATGGCAATGTCATTGTCAATGGTCTTGGGGATGCCCGCCACCAGCACTTCCGTTCCCGCGTCCACACAGGCGTGGTACACCTTGCCGCAGGTATCCATCGTGCCGTTGCCGCCGTTGAACAGGGCAAAGCGGATGTTCCGCTCCTTCAGGATTTCCGCCACCCGGGCGTAATCCTCCGCTTCCATTGCGTCCCGGCTGGTGCCGATGGCGGAGCCGGGGGTATACAGGAGCCGTTCCAGCAGCTGCTGGGGAACCTGATCCAGACGGACGAAGCGCTGCTCCAGCACGCCCCGCATGCCACCCAGAGCGCCATAAATTTTATCGATTTTGCCGCTGCTTTTGGCTTCCTGAATGGCACCGTACAGCGAGCAGTTGATCACCGCGGTGGGGCCGCCGCCGTGGACGATGAGCATGTTC
>CAZCRO010000161.1:0-1165 GCA_964501115.1 uncultured Oscillospiraceae bacterium | reverse complement strand
CCGAGCTGAGCTGGAACCGGATCAAGACTCCCGCTGATGTTGTGAAGGTTGGCGACGAGATCGATGTTTATGTCATCTCCTTCGATGCTGACAAGCACAAGATTTCTCTGGGTTACAAGACCGCTGAGATGAATCCCTGGAACCAGTTCATGACCAACTACTCCATCGGCGATGTCGTGGATGCTAAGGTTGTGAAGCTGATGACCTTCGGCGCTTTCGCAGAAATTCTGCCCGGCGTTGATGGCCTGATCCACATTTCTCAGATCGCAGACCGCCGCATCGGCAAGCCCGAGGATGTTCTGGCCGAGGGTCAGGATGTCAAGGTGAAGATCACCGATGTTGACGCTGAGAACAAGCGCATTTCTCTGTCCATCCGCGCTCTGCTGGGCGACGAGGAAGAGGACGCTGAGTAATTTACGCAAGCCATACAATAGCGGGGTACATGCTACCCCGCTATTGTTGTAATAAGAAAGGAAGTAGAACATGGTTAAGCACATTATTCTCTTCAATGTAAAGGAAGATGCCAACAAGCAGGAGGTCATTTCTGCCGCTGCCCAGGCTCTGGAGCCTCTGGCAGGCCAGATTCCCGGTCTGCTGAAGGTGGAGGTTCGGGAATGCTTCTGCGGCCCGGATTTTGCCCTGTACACCGAGCTGGAAAGCAAGGAAGCCCTGGATGTATACGCAAATCATCCCCTGCATCTGGCGGCCAAGGAGAAGTTCTTCCCCTGGATTGCCCAGCGTATCCCTGCGGATTATCAGCTGTAAGGAGAGATACATATGAAAGCGATTGTTACAGTTGTAGGCAAGGATCAGGTCGGCATCATCGCTGCGGTATGTACCAAGCTGGCAGGTTTCGGTGTCAACGTTCTGGACATCAGCCAAACAGTTATGCAGGGCTACTTCACCATGATGATGGCAGTGGATGCTTCCCAGGCCAATGTGCCCGTGGCAGAGCTGTCCCGGCAGATGGAAGCTGCCGGTGAGGCAATGGGACTGTCCATCCGCGTGCAGCGGGAGGATATTTTTCAGTCCATGCACCGGATCTGAGGTGATGCGGCATGCTTGACCAAAAAGATATTCTGTCCACTTTGGACATGATCGACAACCAGCACCTGGACATCCGTACCATTACCATGGGCATCAGTCTGCTGGACTGCGCCGACCC
>CAZCRO010000160.1:0-1166 GCA_964501115.1 uncultured Oscillospiraceae bacterium | reverse complement strand
CTCGGAGAGCCTTCGGAGAACGCAAAACCTGTTCACAGGTCGCATTTTTGATGGGTGTACCCGTCAAAAGTGCTTTTGCGTTACTTTTGACAAAAGTAACAAAACCTTAGAATGGTCTACTTTAACAGAAAGGAGATGATTTTTATGGAAAGAACCATAAGTGTGATGGTCGGTAAAGGCTCGGTCAATCATAACAGCCGAAAGTTCCGAGCCGAAAATGTAGACGGAACTCGCACACATTTGAATATCGACTATTGTAATGAAAATATAAAGACGGTCTACCACAAATTATTTGATGAAGCGTTGGAACGGTACAATGCAAAGCAGACAAGGTCAGACCGAAAGATAAAAGATTATTATGAAAAAATCCGTAGTTCAAAACAGGAAAAGCCATTCCACGAAATCATTTTACAGGTGGGTGGCAAGGGAAATATGAATGCTGATACGGAAAACGGAGAACTGGCAAAGCAGATTTTAGATGAATACTATCAGGGATTTCAGGAACGAAATCCATATTTAAAAGTGTTCTCAGCACATCTGCATGTGGATGAAGCAACACCGCATCTGCATATTGATTTTGTTCCCTTTACCACAGGCAGCAAGCGTGGACTTGATACCAGAGTTTCACTGAAGCAGGCTTTGTTTGCACAGGGATTTAAGGGCGGTACTCGTGGAGATACGGAGTGGTCGCAGTGGGTACAAACCGAAAAAGAACAGCTTGCGGCTGTGATGGAACGCTATGGAATTGAGTGGGAACACAAAGGCACACACGAAAAACATCTTTCCATTTTGGATTATAAAAAGCAAGAACGTGTGAAAGAAGTGGAGCGTTTGGGTGCTGAAATCGAGCAGAAACAGTCTGAATTTAAGTCGTTGTCAAAAAGGGTATTAAACTATGACAAGGCGTTGGATGAACTGTCAAATCTTGAGTTTGAATTGGATAATGCACCGAAATACCAGCTTCCCGAACCTGAAAAATTTATGAGTGCCAAATCCTATAAAAGTAAGATGGCAGAGCCGATAGTAAAGAAATTGAAATTATTATTAAAAACGGTTCTTGCCCGCTGTTTTGAGGGCTGGGACAATTATCACAGATTAAATGATGCAAACGAAAGACTGTATCGTGATAATCAGCGTTTGGGAAAGGTCAATGCAGTGCTTACCGA
>CAZCRO010000159.1:0-1198 GCA_964501115.1 uncultured Oscillospiraceae bacterium | reverse complement strand
TGCCCACCTCGGGCACGAAGCAGATGTCGTCCACCATCTTCTTGGCGGCATAGGCTGCGGCAGCGTCCACTGCGGAGATGAACACGGAACCATCATCGTCGATGTCCACCTTGGCACCGGTGTCAGCGCAGATCTTCTGGATGGTCTTGCCGCCGGAGCCAATGACTTCACGGATCTTCTCCACGGGGATCTTGATGCTCAGCATCTTGGGCGCATACTCGCTGACTTCCTCTCTGGGAGCGGGGATGCAGGGCAGCATGATCTCGTTCAGGATCTCCAGACGAGCCTTGCGGCAACGCTCCAGAGCGTCCTCAATGATTTCCATGGTCAGACCCTTGTTCTTCAGGTCCATCTGAATGGCAGTGATGCCTTCGGTGGTACCGGCAACCTTGAAGTCCATTTCGCCGTGGAAATCTTCCACGCCCTGAATGTCCGTAAAGGTTCTCCATTCACCGGTTTCCTGATCGGAAATCAGGCCGCAGGAGATACCGGCAACAGGACGGCGGATGGGCACACCGGCATCCATCAGGGCCAGAGTAGAGCCGCAGATGGAGCCCTGGGAAGTGGAGCCATTGGAGGACAGAACCTCAGACACCACACGGATGGCATAGGGGAACTCCTCCACGCTGGGGATCACAGGCAGCAGAGCCTTTTCTGCCAGAGCGCCGTGGCCAATCTCCCGGCGGGAGGTGGAACGGGCGGCACGGGCTTCGCCGGTGGAGTAAGCAGGGAAATTATAGTGGTGGATATACCGCTTGGAATCCTCCTGGTAGATGGTGTCCAGCTTCTGGGCGGCAGACAGGGTATTCAGGGTGCAGATGGACAGAACCTGAGTCTGGCCACGGGTGAACAGGCCGCTGCCGTGAACTCTGGGCAGTACGCCAACCTCGGCAGCCAGGGGACGGATGTCGTCCATGCCACGGCCGTCTACACGCTTGCCCTGGAGCAGCCACTTCTTGACAACCTTCTTCTGCATCTTGTACAGGCAGACCTCAATGTGGGTTTCGAAGTCCTCGTACTTCTCAGCAAACTTGTCGGCGAAGTCCAGGCGGGCAGCGGTCAGGCGCTCTTCCCGCACGTTCTTGTCGTCGGTATCCAGAGCATACTCGATCTGGTTCAGGCCGTACTCTATCAGGTCGTTCAGCAGGTCGTGGTTGACAGCTGCCTTCTCGAAGGTGAACTTGGGCTTGCCGATCTC
>CAZCRO010000158.1:0-1212 GCA_964501115.1 uncultured Oscillospiraceae bacterium | reverse complement strand
AGAAAATTACATATACTGCCGCGGAAGTTGCGGAACTTATTCGCCCTCTGGCTCAGTCCGTGGAACTGCTGCAGAAGGAAAACACAGAGTTGAAGCGGAAGCTGGAACACATGAACGAGGTCTTTGCCAATGCGCAAAGGGCGCAGTATGGTCAGTCCAGCGAGAAGAAAACCTATGTGCTGAATGAAGACCAGCTGAACTTCTTCAACGAAGCGGAAGACTGCCAGAACCCCAAGGCAGAGGAACCCACTGAAGAGACTTTTACTGTCAAGGCCCATACCCGAAAGAAAAAGAGAACCATTGATGAGTTGGCAAAGAACCTTCCTGTAGAGGAGGTTATCATCGACCTGCCGGAATCCCGCCTTACCTGTGACAAATGCGGTGGTACCTTCAAGCTCATTGGTAAGAAGCTAGTCCGCCGGGAGATGATTATTATCCCGCAGCAGGAGAAGATTCTGGAATACTACAGCTGCACCTATGCCTGTGACAAATGCGAGAAGGATACCGGCTTTGCCCATATCCTTACCACCAAGACACCACCTCCTCTTATGAAGCATTCCCTGGCATCGCCCTCCACTGTGGCAGATGTCATGACGAAGAAGTATGTGGATGGAGTACCCCTGGCCCGGCAGGAAAAGATCTGGGCCAGACAGGGCGTAGAGCTGAGCAGAGCTACCATGGCAAACTGGGTCATTCAATGCACCCAAACCTGGCTGAAACCTCTGTATAAGCACATGAAGCAGCAGCTTCTGTCGCAATCTGTGATCCATGCGGATGAGACTGTGGTACAGGTGCTGAAAGAGGACGGAAAGCCTGCAACCTCGGAATCCCGGATGTGGCTGTATGCCAGTGGGGAGTACAGTAAACAGCATATCCGCATCTTTGAGTACCAGCCTGACCGGAGCGGCAAACGTCCGGAGAGCTTCCTCAAGGGATTTACCGGATGTCTGGTAACAGACGGCTACGCAGGATACAACCAGGTGCAAAAGGTCACCCACTGCGGCTGTTGGGCCCATGCCAGACGGAAATGGCGGGAAGCCATGCCGGACGGAGCCACAGTAAAAACCAGCAAGGCAGCGGTTGGCTTCCAGTACTGTACGAAGCTGTTCTCCCTGGAGAAGAAGTACATATACGCAGACGACGAGAGCCGGAAAGCCTACCGCCAGAATGTGGTTTGGCCCCTTCTGGAGGAGTATTTTGCATGGCTGAAAA
>CAZCRO010000157.1:0-1234 GCA_964501115.1 uncultured Oscillospiraceae bacterium | reverse complement strand
CCTTGGATCTGAGCCAATATGAGGATCGTTCCTTTGACATCGTTCTATTGTTCGGTCCGCTGTATCATTTGCATAGCGAAGCCGATCAGCTGCGGTGCATTCAGGAGGCAAAGCGGGTCTGCAAGCCGGACGGAAAGATTTTCCTTGCATTCATTGCCAACGATATGGTGATCCTGACCATGTTCAATGAGCACACGGATTACTTTGTAAACGGATACTATAACAAAAAGACTTTTCGCTGCGATGATTTTCCATTTGTGTTTCATACCTTGAATGCCTGTCGCACCCTGCTTCAAAAAGCAAATGTAAAGGTTTTGCACGAAGTGGCATCCGATGGGGTAAGCGAGCTGCTGAAAGTGAAGATCAACGAAATGGACGAGGAAAGTTTTGCCCAATATCTGCGTTTCCACTACTATACCTGTGAAAAACCGGAACATTTAGGCAGCTCCAATCACCTGCTGTTTGTGGCAGAAAAAACTAATATTATAAAGCACCGTTCGCAGAATTTTCCACGAACGGTGCTTACTATAATGATATTTTGTCCAATTTCAATTCAAACACACCACCGTCAAACACAATATCGTTGCCGTCAGCATCCTTGTTAAACGACACCTCTTCTGTTTGAATCAGCTCAAATCCCAAGGATATGAGAAGTGCAACGGACGGGGTGTTATTGATTGCCGTGCCTGCGGTCAGTCTTTTGATGCCACGCTCACGCATATATTCAATGAGTGCCATATGACTTTCCTTTGCGTATCCCCTGCCGTGGTATGCGGAGTGGAAGCAATAGCCAATCTCGTATCCGTTCTCTCGGATGTTAAAGGCACTGTATCCGATAATGGTATCACCAAGGCAAACGGCAAAAAACATATGCTCGGTGCCGCTATTCGCTACTGCCCATTTTGCAATCCTTGGCTGAACATCCGCATCATCGGTAATGTGTGGCTTGTCATACTGTGAAAGGGCAGAAGTGTTAAAGTCCACCCATATTTCTTTTATGCTTTTCCAATCATCCGCTACAATGCGACGAATGGTTAGTCTTTCGGTTTTAATTGCGTTCATTTCTTCTCCTTTCCCCCCCCTCAAATCAACCTCAAATATTCAAATGCTTCTCGGATTGCTTTCTCTTTCTCCGGTGGACACTGTGGCTGTCTGCTATCCTCAGACTTCGGCAAGTTATAATTCTTTCCAACCTCAATTCCACACTTCCGTTTAATCTGAGAAATATACAGGT
>CAZCRO010000156.1:0-1311 GCA_964501115.1 uncultured Oscillospiraceae bacterium | reverse complement strand
TAGTATCATATCCATTTCTCTTTTTCAATCCCGCAAATCCCAAAACTGCCACTTTTCTCTTTCCATTTGGTATGCTACAATGGGACGAAAGGGGGGGAATTATGATGGCAAATTACGGAAAATACTACATTGCCGTTCGGCTTCTTTTGCTGAAACAGTTTTTGGAGTCCAACGCCGGGCATAATCGTTATGTAAAACGAGGTGAATTGGAAGCGTTTTTGAAGGAACAGGGATATCCGGCAGAGAAAAAGACAATCTATGCGGATTTTGCCGTTCTGGAAACCGTTTTTGGCCTCCAACTGGAATATGACCCCCACAAAAAGGGTTACCGTCTCCTGAACCCGCCCTTTGAGCCTCACGAACTGCGCTTAATCATCGACTGTATCCAAGCAGCCCCCTTTATTACCGAGGAAGAAGCCCTTTCCGTTTCCACCAAGGTCAGGCGATTAGCCCCACACAGCGAACGTCCATCGCTGGAACGCTATGTTGAAGTCCAAGACCGCATTACACGTTCTGAGGAAAGTATCCTGAAAAATGTTGATATCATTCACACAGCCCTCTTTACAAGGCGAAAAATCCGTTTTCAGTATTTTGAATACGGAGCAGATGATGATAGAGAGCGGTTGTATTACAGAGGTGAAAAAGACAGCGGATATTTTACAGTCAACCCAAGAAAATTACGGGTCAAAGATGGGCGATATACGTTAGAACACTACATAATAGACCCGAAAAAATTCCCCGATGGAGAACGCTATTATGAACCAATCACATTTGATGTTTCCAGAATGATGGATATACAACTCATAAATGAACCCATAGAAAAAACCGATATGAGCGCCTATGATAATTTCGCAAAAGATTGGGGATATTGGGATAAGGAAACACTTACCATTCGTTTTCGCAATGATTCTATGAATACTGTCCGCAGATTATATGGGAATAATTTGTTCATCACACCTGTCGATGATTTTCACTTCAAAACGGTTATGACTGTGCGAGAACCTTATTCATTTCTTCTAAAACTGCTACAACATGGGTGTGAAGCGAAGGTTTTAGCACCTGAAAGAGCCGTGACAGTAATGAAAGAAATCTTTGAAAGGTTTATGGATCTTTATAATTATGATAAGGAGCCGCTTGAAATACTGTCTGACGCAGAACTTAACATGATATAGAAGATGTATAAAAACGATGGAGAGATGTAAAAACACCTCTCCATTTGTTTCGTTATGTCAAAAGATGTTAGAAGATGCTTAAATACGTTTCATCTTCTTTTGATTCTCTCTTTTGGCTGGCTGATTTGCGCCAAGGGGG
>CAZCRO010000155.1:0-1312 GCA_964501115.1 uncultured Oscillospiraceae bacterium | reverse complement strand
GATGATGATATTC
Source organism: uncultured Oscillospiraceae bacterium (assembly GCA_964501115.1). Classification (GTDB taxonomy): domain Bacteria; phylum Bacillota; class Clostridia; order Oscillospirales; family Oscillospiraceae; genus Faecousia. The sequence continues at coordinate 1,299 of CAZCRO010000155.1, read as the reverse complement.
CTGATGATGATATTGTTTTTTTAGTTACTTATTTTATTTTATAGGGTACTCGATTTTTAAGTTTTAACAAAGGGTTGTCTGTACTTCTTTTGGTTTATTGAATAGTGTTACTTGTTTTGTTTTGGAGGGTACTCTTGGATTTTGTTCTGTTTCTAGTTTTTTTGCATGTTTTTTTCTTCTGTGTTTTTTCACTGGTTTCAGTGTCACATTTCCTTCTGCAAGTTGTTGCATTTTTGTTTTTGTTGTGTATCCTTGTTGTATGCATATTGCTGTTAATAATATACATATATACACACTTTTTGCTGTTGATTTCATAGTATATTTGTGGAATTTTCCTAATCCGAATGCATCTTTTCCTACTTTGAAGAAATCTTCTATTAATCCCCTCACTGGTTTTAATGCTTTCCAGTTTGTCAGTTTTTGTAGTAATATTCTTTTTAATGTTTTATATTCTTTTTTATGTTCTTCTGGGTTTCTTTCATTGTATATGTCTAATGGATATGATATTGTTGATGTTAATTGTTCTGGTGTTTTTTTCCCTCGTGGAAATATGACTGGTACTATCTTATATCCATTTATTCCTATTTCATAATTCTTTTTTGAGAAGTATCCTCTGTCACAGAGTATTATTGTTCTTTTAGCGAGTAAATTTCTCCTTTCTAATTCATGTAATACTGGTTCAAATAATTTTGCATCATTTGGTGATCCTGGGTGAATGAGTATTGATACAGGACATAATGTTTCTTTATCAAGTGTCACTGTTACTTTGAATCCGATGTAATATCCTTTAGTTTTCGCATATCCCCATTTAAGTTTTAATTCTCGTAGCTTCTCTTTAGATACATACTTTTTCACTGTATTTATATCTACTTCAACGGGTGTTGCATCAATTATATATGTTTTTATAGGTTTTCTATTCTTTTTAGGTATTCGTTTTAGAATGTTATTAACAACATTATTGACTTGTTCTGGTGATGATCTACTCATAAACTCATAGAACTTCTGAGCTTCCATAGTCTCTTTAATGTTGAAGTAAATTTTTATGTCTTCATTACGATTTAACTCATCAATCATATTAGACATTGTATAATCAAAAAATTGTGACATCATAATTATTTTAAGTCCATCTCTGAATCGATTAATATTATGTATACTATTTCGGGATAATGATTGGTATGTTTTTTCATCATCGATAAATTTAAATATTTTCTTTAATAAACATAGTTTTGGGTCTTTTGGATCAATATTAATACTAGGTTTCATTTTAATTCACATATAAATATATATAAACCATAGTAT
>CAZCRO010000154.1:0-1335 GCA_964501115.1 uncultured Oscillospiraceae bacterium | reverse complement strand
TATGTATAACAAAAATCAATGTGAAGATTATTTAGATAAAATTCGTGATATTGATGTTTTTGAAAAATACGACTTCATTAACTTCCAAACAGAGAAGTAACATATGTAACCACCAACCCAATCACTCAAAAAGGAGCGATACACTATGAAAACAAAAAATATTTTAACAACAAGAAGGAGAAAATTAATTAATGACAGAAACAAGAAACTATTACACAACAACACGTAACTATGCAGACCACTCCACTTTTGGAGGACATATTTATAACCATGATTTTGACGGATATAACAGCCTATCAAGTATAGCGGATCGGATTGCATCTGATTGGAAATTTGATAATATGTGCAAACAAAATGTACTTAATCGTAATAAAACAAATAATAATAACAAGAAAGTTGGTAAATAAAAATGCAGACATTTGAAAAGAGATTGAAATACAACAAATATAAAAATATGGACAACCTTATAACTATTGACCTACATAATGATTACACTATTCTCGCACTTATTGGTAGAGATGAGACTGGTAACTATGACGTAGAACTCAGAATTAAAGAGAACACTGTTGACAAATGGGATTTAATCGAAAAAGCAGAACATATTCTATTTGACGCAACTATTAATAATATTTACTCCGCTATTTTAAAAACTGTTAGTACATATTTAAACGAAGGATTTTTCGACAATTACATTAGCAGATATGAATATGAATTAAAATGTTTTGATATTGGTAATGAGATTGAGGAATCTAAAAGACTGGATGGTGCTGATGCTTCGTAATACAGATTATAGATATTTTGACAAAGCCCGTCAGGTTGCATCGGTTTCAGATTATCCCAAGATTCATGTGGGTTGTATTGCTGTGTATCAAGGACAAGTTATTGCATTGGGTTGTAATTGCAATAAGACCCATCCTGTTCAGAAGTTCTACAATCGTTTTAGAGAAGATTCTAGTGAGTTATTGCCAAAACTCCATGCAGAAATCAACTGTATTAATCAACTCAAAGGATTGAACGTGAATTTTTCTAAAGTGAAATTGTACATATATAGAATTGGGAATGATAGAGATTTTCGTATATCTCGCCCATGTCCTTCTTGTATGGCAGCTATCAAAGATTTAGGTGTTAGAGATATTTACTATACAACCAATGATGGATATTCTTACGAAAAATTGGAGAAGAATATTACAGGAGGTGTTGCGTAATGTTTGGTTGTGAATATTGTCATCAGTTTCCACATCATCCACGTTGTCCATTAGCTCCTGAACCAAAATTTAGTTACTACTGCTCTATTTGCGGAGAAGGTATCGGTGATGGAGAAGAATATGTTGAGAA
>CAZCRO010000153.1:0-1345 GCA_964501115.1 uncultured Oscillospiraceae bacterium | reverse complement strand
TAGCTGAGTGTGAGGACATTTTGAGATGTAGGTATCATTGATTTACTCACACGTGAGTCACGGCTCCCACCAGCCTTCCGTTCTGAATAATGGGGCTGCCGCTTTGCCCCTGCACGATGCCGCCGGTCTGCTCCAGCAGTTCCGGGTCCGTGACAGAGAGGATCAGCTCACGGCCATCAGCGGCATCAGGGACGCACTTTAAAATTTCGATCTCATAGTCCCGCACCTCGTCCCCGGCTACGTTGCTTCGAACGGTGGCCGGTCCCGTCTCCGCCTGTCCCACCGGGATGGCCGTTCCCTCCGTCAGGCCGCTGTCCGCTGTCAAGGTGCCGAAAATGCCGCAGGAGGTGTTGGCATACAGGGTCCCCACGTCCGCCGTCAGGTCAAACTGTCCCCGCAGCTCTCCGGCGCTGCCGCGCTCGCCCTTTTTCACCGCCTTGACGGTGGAGGACAGCACGCCGCCGCTGCCAAAGGGCATCAGGGCGGCGGTGTCGCTGTCGGTGATACCGTGGCCCAGCGCGCCGAAGGCCCCGGTCGCCGGGTCGTAATACGTCACCGTGCCGATGCCCGCCATGCTGTCCCGGATCCAGGCGCCGATGCAGCACACGCCCGCCTCATTCCGCTCCGGCTCCACTGAGAGGGTCACGGCGCTGCCGCCCCGGCGGACATCCAGCTCCGTGACCGCCGTGCCATTTTCCTGCAAAAGGGACTGGAACTGCTCCGTGGAGGTGACATCCTCACCACCGCAGGCCACGATGACATCACCGGTCCTCAGGCCGCAGGTCCGGGCCGGGGTGCCGCCCTCCGGTAGCTTCACCACCATGACGCCCCGGGCGAACAGCTTCACACCCACGGTGTGGCCCACCGGGATCAGGCTCCGGCCCTCAGTTCCGGCGGCCAGCGCGGCGGTGACACACAGGGCCAGAGCCAGAGCCATCCCAGCGGCGCAGCGCAGGGTTCCTTTGAAAATGGATCCATGCAACGAGCTCACTCCTTTCCGACAGAAGCCCTGATTTTCAATACAGTTTGTATTGTATCGTATTGTTTTTACGATTCGTATCGCGTTTCGTGCTTCTGTCCTGTTCAGTTTGTCACCGGGTCTTCAAAGCACTCCCGACAAAATGCGCCAGCACCGCCAGAGAAAAAATGCCGTTTTGCAAAACGGCGGGCAAAGCAAAGCAGACGCAGGAAAATTCCCGCGTCTGCCGCTAAATTTTTCAATTTTTAATCCCGATGCTCAAAAATTTTCAGAATGGCATCAAAATCGAAATCGTCCTTCCCGCCGTCGGTCTTTTCCTCCTCCGGAGCGATTGGCTCAATGGGGACGAAGGGGACCGCTCTGGGT
>CAZCRO010000152.1:0-1347 GCA_964501115.1 uncultured Oscillospiraceae bacterium | reverse complement strand
TACGCCGACCTCGTTTCTGCCAGAACCGTATTGGATGAAGCACTGGAAATTGAGCGGTTCCGGCAGTCTATCCTTGGTGAGTGGGTCAACATTGACTCTGACAAAGACATTATTTCGTTTGATGAAAACGGAAACTGTTTGTTTGAGGATTTCACGATTCCTTATGAGACGGATGGGGAGCGCGTTTTTGTTTCCATATTGGGAATGGAGATTAGCTTTACGCTGGAGGAAGATGAGGATGGAATCCTCCATCTGTCTTCGGAGGAAGTGGCAGATTTTGTCCGCCGGGAAGATTGGGAGCATTTCCAGCCCGTACCTGTTGAAATTACCACTGAAAATTGGAGCGAATACTTTGAAATCCGGGAATGCACAGAAATGGGGAAAAATCCCTTTGGCGAATATACCGATGTGAGAACTGGCTTTGGGCTGTTTCTGAAGGATGTATATTTGGGAAAGCTCTCCCGGAATTCCCAGCAATATCCTTCCAATGTCTCCTTTGAGGTGCAATATTTGAGAGGATACAAGGTTGTCACGCTAGATAAGAATACCGGCGAATTCAGCTTCAGCGAAGAAAACTGTTTCAGCAAATTCACCGGATTGGAAACGGCAGTCATACAGACATGGGATCGTCGAACCTTTGAAGATGAAAATATCCCTGTAGCAACAATGGCTCCTGCCGTCAATGGTGAAAGTACGTGGGAATATATGGAGGACTATATGGCCAGCTATTTTGGTGCAATGTTGGTTTCATACGGGGACGCAAACGATGGAACGTTCTTTGCACAGGCGTGCTATCAAAACCCTGAAGTCCTCCGTGCCACCGGCACCATTTATCTGAACCCATAAAGAACAGGAGCGGGACTTACCATCCCGCTCCATTTCTATCCCTCCAAAAGTCCAATATACTTATAAACCGTCGTCCTGCTCAAATCGCATACCCTTGCCAATTCGCTGACATTCAGTTGCCTGTTTTTGTAAGCCGGGTAGTGCCGCAGGAAAGAAGCTGGAATGTCCTCTTTGCCTACTTGCGGGCGGCCTATCTGCTTGCCTTTGGCCTTGGCGTTGGCCATTCCTGACCGCACTCTTGCCCGTATCATAGCCAATTCCAACTGGCTGAATACCCCGGCCATTTGTAGAAACGCTTCACTCATAGGGTCAGCCTGACCGTCCCGGCAGTCCAGCGTGATAGACCCCACGATAACCAGCCGCAAGTGCTTCTCCAGCACAAGTTCTATGATTTCGCATAGCTGCTGGGTGGAACGGGCAAGGCGAGAGACTTCCAGCACAATGATACTGTCCCCGGCCTGTGCCTCTGCGAACATCTGCGCCTGTTGGCTCTTGACCTTG
>CAZCRO010000151.1:0-1365 GCA_964501115.1 uncultured Oscillospiraceae bacterium | reverse complement strand
ATTCCGACGGCAAGAAGGTTACCGTGACCTGGAGCGTGGATAACAGCAATGCTGCCACCATCACCAGTGCCGGTAAACTCACCGCCAAGGCGGTTGATGCCGCAACCACCGTCACCATTACTGCCGCCGACAGCACCGGTGCCACCGCTACCAAGACCATCACCATCCTGCCCAAGGCCACTTCTGTGACCATCGGCAAGGTGGAGACCACGGTGGACATGCATGAAACCCCCACCCTGTCCCTCACCGCCACCACCGCTCCGGCGGATGCGCTGGATGAGGTGAAGTGGGCCACCAGCGACAAGAAAATTGCCACGGTGGACGAAACCGGCACGGTCACATTCCTGAACCCCGGCGCCGTGACCATCACCGCCACCGCTACGGACGGCAGCAAGAAGGCGGGCAGCGTGAAGCTGACGGTCTACTATGTGGACACCGCCAGCAAGCTCACCGCCACGGTGGACATCCCCGCCATCGGCCTCCAGCCTGGCCAGCCCGGCATCATCACAGTCAAGGGCACGGATGTGCTGGACGCTGAGCTGCTGGATGTGACCAGCTCCGACTCCAACATTGCCAGCGTGCAGAAGGACAAAGACGGCAATTGGGTCGTTGTTGGCGGAGACAAGGCGGGCACTGCCACCATCACCGTCAGCATCGCCGGTGACCCCCTGAAGCGCAAGGCCACCTGCAAGGTAAAGGTCATTGCCATGCAGGCCCAGGAGCTGCTCCTGTCCTCGGAAGAAGCGGAGGAGACCCACAACGGCCAGCCTCTGGTAGTCCTGAATGCTGCCGATGTGAAGGCCGGCGCCTATACCTTCACTGTCCGTGCACAGGCGTTGACCTACAAAAACGAGTGGGCCGACTCCACCAATGTCACCTGGGCCAGCGGCAACACCGCCATCGCCACCGTCAAGGATAACAAGGACGGCACCGCCACGGTCACCGTGAAGAAGGGTGCCAGCGGCGAATGTGCCATTACAGCCACCGCCAAGGATCTGGGAAAGGCTTCCGCCAACCTGTGGCTCTCCGTCCGGGACTATGCCCCCAGACTGGAAACCACCAGCCCCACCATGAACCTGTTCCAGAGTTCCAGCGTGGATGTGGCACTGCTGGAAAGCTACGACAACACCATTACCGGCGTTTCTGTGGATAGCGGCTTTGGCGCCAAGTGGGAAGATGGCATTCTGACCATCACCGCTCCGGAGGATGCCACCAATGGCACCTACACCCAGACCCTGACGGTGACCTGCGCCAACGGCGAAACCTATCCCTATACTTTGAAGATCAAGGTCACGGAGACAGCCCCCACCGTCACCGTCAAGCAGAGCGGGAAGTATAACCTGTTCTACAACGATGGCACCGCTA
>CAZCRO010000150.1:0-1369 GCA_964501115.1 uncultured Oscillospiraceae bacterium | reverse complement strand
TAGGGTCTAATTTATCTATAATCATAAAAACTCTTTGCAATATTCCAATGGGAAAAGCTCCACTACCGCAGGCGGGGTCTAATATCGTTATATTATGCAAAATCGTTAATAATCTCTCTATTTCTTCTTCGTTCAAATTGTTATCTTCGTTTGAATTAAATATCGTCTCTATCTTTTTTGCATCAATATCTTCAGCATTCTTTTGTAAAGATAATTTCAAACTCTCCTTAACCATATAATCGACAATCTCTCGCGGCGTGTAAAAACTTCCCGTTTCCTTTCTTGCACTCGCAGAAGTCTCGGGGTTAATTTCCGCAAGCAAGTTCTCAAATATTCTTCCGAGCATTTCAGGTTCTATCGAGATTTCAACATCAAACGGGGCGCTTTCGTCTACAGTGAAATTATACATTCCCAAAAAGTCAAACAATTCTTTGACTATTTCATCGCTTATCGTTTTTATTTTTCCCTCTTCTTCCTGTAGCGAAAATAATCCGCCGTTTAAAAATGGAATTTTCCTCTCGTATCGTTTCATTATTTTAGAAGTTATTTTTCGCTCATCCATCTTTACATTCAAAACCTTAAAAAATAATTCCGACAACGCTTCCTTATAATAATTTTCCTTCGCCTCTTCAAATGTTTTCTCGTCAAATATCTCTTTCGGTATCAAATCCTTCTCTTTCAAAAACCAACAGAAAAGAACTCTTCCCAAAAATCTTAAACTAAATTCTTTCGCTTTATTTTCCTCCGTTTTATAACTCTTCAAAATATCTTTATAAATCTTATCGAATGATTTTTTGATTCCGTTGTAAAATTCTTTATTAACGGGTTCTACGCTAAACGCTTCTTCGATATTCTTCACGCTTGAAAACGCTTCTTTCGTTAATCTGCTTTGCGCCGTTTTTACTTTCACTTCTTCGCCAAGTAAATAGGTATATCTTTTCGGGTCGCTCAAATCTTTTTCAATTTCAAAATCTTCCGTTGCTTTTTTATCGTATTTGACATAAGAGATTCTGTATTGATTATCGTTATTAGAATACAAAATAAAAAATATTCCCTTGCCGTAAGAATGTTTTACGCCACTTCGTATAATATCTGTGCAGATTTTCGATAATTTGACTTTAGTTGCAAGTTTTGTATTTTTCACTATAATTTCGTAAACTCCGATATTCTCGTCAATATTCAAATCTCCAAGCCAATATATTTCTTTAAGACAATCGTTATATTTTTCGATTATATTATCTTGATTAGATATTGAACCGAGTGAATAATTAAAGTTATCATTAAAATATTTAGTCCAATTTTTTCTGTTATATTTTTCATCGAATTTCATTTTCTATATCTCCTTTAACAAATTGTAATTTTGCAGTTT
>CAZCRO010000149.1:0-1430 GCA_964501115.1 uncultured Oscillospiraceae bacterium | reverse complement strand
ATGATGTTCCTGGGCGACCACTGGATCGGCACAGAGCCCTTCATGGACGAGTGGAAGACCATTGGCGTGGATGCCGTGGTCGGCTCCGTGGGCAATGGTTCCACCCTGCGCCTGATTTCCGATATTCCCGGTGTCAAGTATACCGAGGGCCGCTTCCTGCCCTATTTCTTCCCGGATACCTTCCACGAAGGTGGCGACCCTGTGAAGGAAGCAAAGGAAAACTGGGTCACGGCCAGAAGAGCCATTCTGCGTAAGCCCATCGACCGGATCGGATACGGCGGCTACCTGAAGCTGGCTCTCCAATTCCCGGAGTTCATCGATTATATCGAGTCTGTTTGCAACGAGTTCCGGGAGCTGTATGAGAACATCAAGGGGACTACGCCTTACTGCGTGAAGACCGTCGCCGTTCTGAACTGCTGGGGCAAAATGCGTGCCTGGGGCTGCCACATGGTACACCATGCACTGTATCAAAAGCAGAACTATTCCTATGCAGGTGTGATTGAAGCTCTGTCCGGCGCTCCCTTTGACGTGCGCTTTGTCTCCTTCGATGATCTGCGTCAGAATCCCCATGTGCTGGACGATGTGGATGTGGTTATCAACGTAGGCGACGGCGATACGGCACATACCGGCGGCGTGGAGTGGGAAGACCCCGCTGTTTCCACAGTGATTCGTGGCTTTGTCCGTCGTGGCGGTGGCCTGATTGGCGTCGGCGAGCCTGCCGGCCACCAGTATCAGGGTCGCTATCTGCAGCTGGCCGGTGAGCTGGGTGTGGAAAAGGAAACCGGCATGACCATGAACTATGATAAGTACAACTGGGAAGAGCACAGAGACCACTTCATCCTGGCAGATGTAAAGGACGAGGTGAACTTCGGTGAAGGCAAGAAGAGCATCTACGCTCTGGAAGGCACGAAGATCCTGGTGCAGAAGGATAAGGAAGTCCAGCTGGCTGTAAACGAATGCGGCAAGGGTCGTGGCGTGTACATTTCCGGCCTGCCCTATACCTTCGAAAACAGCCGCCTGCTGTACCGTGCCATCCTGTGGGCTGCCCACGGCGAACAGGAGCTGAACAAGTGGTATTCCACCAACTACAATGTGGAAGTGCATGCCTTTGTCAAGAACGGCAAGTACTGCGTGGTCAACAATACCTACGAACCCCAGCCTACCACCGTATACACCGGAACAGACAGCTTCCAGCTGGATCTGGAACCCAATGAAATCCGCTGGTACGAAATTTAAGCCTCTTTCATCCCGATACGCAAAATCGTAGAGGAAAAACAAACACCAGATAATATCCCCAGGTCTTCGGTACTTCCACAGGCAGTTACCGAAAACCTGGGGATTTTTATTATAAAAACGGTACCGGAACGGGGAAAACAAAGGTAAGCGTCAATTCTAATAGCATATAATCATAACCACTAGTAAACTAGTGG
>CAZCRO010000148.1:0-1443 GCA_964501115.1 uncultured Oscillospiraceae bacterium | reverse complement strand
ATCCTCCAGCTCCGAGCGGATCATGTAGAACATCAAAGACTTGTCTTGCATGTTTCTTCTCCCTTTCCGGTTTTGTAATTTCATTTCAGGTTTGCGGATTCATTTTTCAAATATCTGAATCTGCATTACAGCCTTGCCATAAATATACCACATTGTAATTTTATTTTCAAGTCTTTCCTGAAATATTTGTAACAAAATTACAGCTCCGTTTTTGGGCATTTTGCCAAAGAACTTTACCTGCCCACCATCCATTTCAGTCGGCTACCGGCAATCAGCCGGTTGGCCAGGGTAAGTACCACCAAAATAACGGCAATCTCCAACGCTTTCTCTCCCATCATTGCCACTGCGGTGGCATATCCGGATACCAGAATTCCCAGCTTGGGGAAATAAAACCAGATGGCGCTCATCACAGGATTCTGGTGCCAGGCAAAATACAGCACACTGTTCTTTCCCAGATAGGCAATGGGTTTCCCGTGCCACCACTGGGCTGCCAGCACCACACATGCAATTCCGCAGAAGGCAGCGCCATAGCTGCAGGGCACAAACCCGTAGACCCCGGAGAAAACATCCATGGAAGGAAGCATTCCCAGGATGGATGGTGCGCCCAGGAGCACATTTCCCACTCCCAGCAGGAAAAATGCCAGAATCCCCTTGACGGATTTTCCCAGCTTTTCCAGATCCAGTCCGCTGTTTTTCAAAAAATAACCCGCCATAAAAAACGGCAGCATGGGAAACACCGCATCCAGATTCCAGGGAAGAATCACTCCAACAAACCGGGCATACAGAAGCCCCAGTCCGGCCAGCAGCAGGCTCACGATGGCAAGTAATCGCCGGTTTTTTATCAAACGGATCAACCAGTAGGCCAAAAATTCCGTAAAAAACAAAGCCGTCAGGAACCACACCGTGCAGGTTCTGCGCTGCACCAGCAGGCGAATCGCCAGCTCCCCTGCCCTGCTCCAGTATCCCTGCCAATACCCGCCAACAGCTGTCTCCATCAGCACAATGCCAAAAGACAGGGCAAAATATGGCACCAGCAGACGCCGGACTTTCCCTTTTAAGAAGGCAGCAAACGGCTTTCCATCCCGGAAGAGAAAGCCGGACAAAAAGAAGAACAGCGGCACATGAAAGGTAAATAGCCATTGGGACAACGGATGCCCCGCCAGGACATGGGACGCAATTACCGCCAGGATGCCATAGCCTCTTGCTACATCCACCCAGGGGAGTCTTTTACTTTCTGCCATTTTTTCCTCTTTTCCGGGAAGCTGCCCCGGCTTTCCAGCCGGCCTCATTCCCTCTCATTTTTTCTGATTATATGTTAGATTCCGTCCCCATGTCAAGAGCCGAAAGCAAAAGCGACCGCCGTAAAGCTCGGTGCTCATAAGACAGTAAAAACTGAATTTTGTGGAACAGGCATGATTTCGGTCATGCCTGTTCTGCTTTTTA
>CAZCRO010000147.1:0-1445 GCA_964501115.1 uncultured Oscillospiraceae bacterium | reverse complement strand
TAATCGGAACATATTTCGCATTAAACGGGCACTGACTTGTGTAATACAAGACATACCCGGGCTCATCAATATGAGGATGCTTTGCACATTCCTGAAATCTCGGTAATGTTACATTTTCCGCAAAAGGCAAATACCATAATTGAATACCATTATCTGCCTCATCACAAACAGAAAAGCCCTTGTATTTCAAGAATTTCGGGTCAGCCAGAAAAGTCTTTTTCTTGGCTGATGATAAGATACACAGCCCTTTTTTGCCTTTCGTCTTGCTATCTTCGATACACGCATTCAGCAAATCGGTTGAATATCCATTCCCCTTAAAGGAACCCGCTACCCACAAACAATTTATGTACATATATCCGTCTGCAATGATAGGATTCCACGCATTTTCAGCAGGGATACACTCGATAAAGCATTTTCCTCGTTCCACACTTTTCAGGAAAACCAGCCCGTCATCAAAGCGTTCTTTCAACCACGCCTTTTTTGAAGACACCAGAATATCTTTATTGTTTGAAATGGCACAGCAGATATGCTCATTCTCTATATTTTCGTTCGTAACTTGAATGTATTCCATTATGATTCAATCTCCTTTGCTGCCTGATCTGCATCCAGTTCGGCTTCATAGCGGCACAAAAGCGACATGACGATGAACATGATGCCCAATGTCACGTGCCCCCATTTTCAAGCTTCAGTAGGTCATCACAATTCATCAGCCACGCATCTAAAAATTTCATTTGCTCCGCTGTGTGGAACCAGTGCTCACCGTTTTCCATAACGGTCAATCTTGCGCCGTGGATATCGGCAAAAGCAGTGATTGTTTCTAAACAGGTCAAATTATCCTGTCCGCCATAGAGAATATCGGTAGGGACATTCCATTGAATCGGGTGATTGCGGACCCAACAAAGATATTCCCACGACAGCGTTTCGCCAAAAGCCGTTTCTATGATTCCCTTTTCCCGCAGCTCGTCCTCGCTTACATTTGCCCAATTCATCATGTTGCCGATCAGTTTTTCCATATCCACGATAGGGGAAATGAAATATGCCTTTGCGATTATCTCCTGCGGCAAAGCACACATGGAGAAATATGCGCCGATACTGTTGGCAATCAAAATCACATGGCTGTATCCCTCTGCAAGTGCTTCAACAGCCGCTGGAAATTCCGCTTTTGCCTCCCACGGTGTTTCTGCTTTGTAGTCAAAGCCAACTACATCGCAATGGGGGAAAAGGGGGTTATAATGCTCGGCTTCCTCTGCCGTACCACCCTTACCGTGTATGTATAAAAATAAAGTGTTATTTTGCATTTTTCGAATGTCACCTTCTGTTCTTCCATGTATATTTTGTTGAGTTTACGGCTGTACTCTATCCGTTCATTGTATGTCTCCTGAAAAATCAACACAGGCGGCAATGCGGTAGATCCCATTGCCGCCCGGCTGTTCGTTTATCAGAAA
>CAZCRO010000146.1:0-1532 GCA_964501115.1 uncultured Oscillospiraceae bacterium | reverse complement strand
CTTTTTGAGGTTGGTTGATGTGGTTTTCCTTTTCGGCGCATTTTGCAACGCGCCCCATTGGCTTTAACGTAGGTTTCCAGCGCATTCTTGACCGTGGTGGCGTTGGCAGTCAGGGCAGCAGAGAGGGCATCGATGAGCACATCGGGCTGGTAGAAATACTTGGTTTCATCCAGATTGTCGGCGTTTTTATACCGATTCATACCATCGGCCAGATTCAGGGCTTTCAGAAAATCTGCGCCCTTGGTTTTGTCGATGCCATAGAGAAGCTGCACCTTAGCGCTGCCGTCCTGGGCGGTTTCGGTTTACTGGGTCAGGTCGGCAATGCGCAGATAAGAAAACTCCACCCCGGCGATGGCATAGCCATGGCTGGTGCCGCCGTTGCCCAAGTCGCTGGTTTCGTCCGTATCACCTGCACGGTTGGCACCAATGAGGGTGTCGTAAACGCTCTGGTCATAGATGCCGGTAGAATTGTAGGAACTGTCCCAAACGCCGTCCTTTTCAGCGTTATGGAAAAGACAGCCAGCATCAGATCCATTGCGTAGCCTACTTGGAAAACGCCCATGGCAAAAAACAAAACCAGAAGGCCATAACCAACGCCCTGTAAGCCGCTGCTGATACTGACCATGAGGTTCCAAATGTCCCCACCCTTAAAAGACTGGGGCGATTGGGACAGCAGTGACCACACCTCGGATAGCTTTTCATTCCAGGTGCTTAATGCGTTTTCCAGTGTATTTACGATCCAATTATCGATAGGCAATTTCCTTTCTGTGAAATGTAGTGACAGCGTATTGACATATTCGCGATGATTGGGTATACTATAGGCAAAGGAGTTGATTCTATGTCTACACCCAATCCCAATATTGCATCCGCTCCAAAGACCGCAAGCTTTCAAATGCGGATCAATCCTGAAGTAAAGAATCAGGCAGAATCGATTTTTGCCACCTACGGCCTGAGCCTGACCGATGCCGTCAATATCTTCATCCAGCAATCTCTGAACACTAAGGGGCTTCCCTTTCTACTGTCCCCGGAGAACGCCGAATATCTGAAAGCCAAGGCAACCACCCGGCTGATGGCAGAAATTCAGGCAGGGTGGGACAGCGTGAAGGCACCTTCTGATTGGATTTCCGAAGAAGATGCCTATAGGCTGCTGGAGGCCGATGTATGACGCTGCGGTATACGCCGGAAGCTATTCAGGATTTGCGGGAAGCCAAACGCTATATCAGTAAGGTGCTGCAAAACCCCAAAGCCGCCGCCAGAATCACGAAAAGCATTCTGGATGCCTGCGGCCACCTGAAGCAGCACCCAAAGCTGGGAGCTACCCTGGAAGGCAAAACAGGCAGACCGTCCGATTTGCGCTATCTGGTATGTGAAAATCACATTGCCTTTTATCGCATGGAGGATAACGTGATTTCTGTAGCCCGAATTTTGGATGGTCGCCAGGATTACCTGCGGATTCTCTTTGGCGCAGATGAATAAGGAAGGGGCTGTTGCAAAATTCGATTTTTGCAGCAGCCCTTTTTGCCGGTTCACGA
>CAZCRO010000145.1:0-1539 GCA_964501115.1 uncultured Oscillospiraceae bacterium | reverse complement strand
TCCCGCCTTGCCCGTTCCACCCAGCAGCTATGCGAAATCATAGAACTTGTGCGGGTGAAGCACTTGCGGCTGGTGATTGTGGGGTCTATCACGCTGGATTGCCGGGACGGTCAGGCCGACCCTATGAGCGAGGCTTTCTTACAAATGGCCGGGGTATTCAGCCAACTGGAACTTGCTATGATACGGGCAAGGGTGCGGTCAGGGATGGCCAACGCCAAGGCCAAAGGCAAGCAGATAGGCCGCCCGCAAGTGGGCAAAGAGGACGTTCCGGGTTCTTTCCTGCGCCACTACCCAGCCTATAAAAGCGGGCAACTGAATGTCAGTGAATTGGCAAGGGTCTGTGATTTGAGCAGGACAACGGTGTATAAGTATATTGGACTTTTGGAGGGATAGAACAACAGGGTGCCGGGATTGGCACCCTGTTCCTTTAGTCATTAATCCAATAGCTATATTCTTCTAGGATTTTCTCGTCAATAGGACCTACATAAATGACACGATTAAGTGCTAAAACAAAGTGACGGGCACATAGTGGCACATTGTTGATTTTATCAGTAAAAAGAAAGTCATCGCAACCTACAATGTTGCACGAATGCTTACCACAACGTGTACTCCAAGCCTTAGCAGCATAATTACATCCACCAACTGCGGCCCCCCAAGAGCATTTTTGTTCGTCATGGAGATTTATGCTAGTAGTTTCGAGTGCTTCCCCTGTATTTTTTTCATATAAAACAAATGTACCCCAGTCTATTGTACCCCAGTTTGTATTTTCAGATTTCCCTATATAGGCAAGTGAAAAATGACCTTTTTCCAACTGCCAAACTATTTTTTGCATAGGAAAAATACTGTCATAATCTTCCACCATATATATCGGCTTTCCATAAAGTAGTAAGAAAGCATCAAACAATTCCGCAAAGGCTTTATAGTTCGAGATACGAGGAGTAATGCTTATTGTTCCCAGTTTTCCTTTCTCGTCAAAGGAATATACAAAATCACAATATTGGTCATGGAATTCCTTGTTTTGAACAATGTAGCATCCATTGTATTCTACACCATCGTTATCAAGTTGTCGTGCAACGACATCAACAGTCATTCCTAAAGTAATTCCTTCAACGAACTCTTCTTTATCTATGCCAATCCCTATAATTGAGATAAGGGTAATAAAAGCAGCTACAAGTGCAATTATTCTCAGCTTTGTTTTGGAGATAGCCTTCTTTACACCTTCGCTTTCCATCTCGGCAGATTGACTATTAAGAATATGCTGTTCTATCGCCTTGGCCTTGTTTTCATCCAGTGGATAGCCACAATGAACACAAACTTTTGATTTATCAGACACATCTTTGCCACATTCAGGGCATTTAATTAGTGCCATTTGATTTCACGCCACTTTCGCTTTGATATTTGAGTATCGCAACCTTATACATATTTTCTAGATACTTTTCGGGGTGAGGCATCGGTGTTCCGTTGTTCTTCTTATCAGTAGCCTTCTCTTTTTTATATTCTCTCCAAATCTTTTCCCAATCGTTGGCATACATATCCTTA
>CAZCRO010000144.1:0-1580 GCA_964501115.1 uncultured Oscillospiraceae bacterium | reverse complement strand
TATGAAAACTGTTTGCGAATTTTTGCAGAAAGCAAAGACATTCTATGTCGCAACCGTGGAGGGCGATCAGCCCCGGGTGCGTCCATTCGGCATTGCCCACATCCTTGACGGCAAGCTGTGCATCATGACCGGCAAGTGCAAGCCGGTATCCCGGCAGCTGGGCGCAAATCCCAAGGCGGAAATTTGCGCCTGCGTTGGCTCGGAGTGGGTTCGGATTGCGGGAAAGCTGATGGAGGATGACCGCATGGAGACCCGGCAGACAATGCTGGATGCCTATCCCTTTATGAAAAAGACCTACGCTGCCGATGACGGCAATATGCAGGTGCTGTACTTTAAAGACGCAACCGCGACCTTCGACTCTTTCCAGGGAGAACACAGGGTGGTCTCTTTCTAAAGAGGAATGTATTTATGAAACGACTGATTACCATTGAGGAGCACTTCATTTCCGATACCATCAGCCAGAAATGTACGAATGTCATTATGGCGCATGGCACGGAAGAACAGAAGCAGGCACGGATGCCGGCAGGCAACGGCGGAGATCCGCTGTCTGCGGATATTGGAGCGGGGCGCATCGCTTACATGGACAAAATGGGCATCGATGCCCAGATTCTCAGCTATATCGATAACTACCCCGCCGAGCTGCCGGCACAGTTCGCGATTCCCTTGTGCCGGGAGGCCAATGACGAGATGTACGCCGCAACCATTGCTTACCCCGGACGGCTGTATGCCTTTGCCACCTTGCCGCTGGATGATCCCCACGCTGCGGCGGAGGAGCTGGAGCGGACAGTCACGAAGCTGCATTTTAAGGGTGCGTTGATCTCCGGCTTCTATGGAGCACACCGGCTGGATGACCATTATTACGATCCGATCTGGGAAAAGGCAACGGAGCTGGATGTGCCTATTTATCTCCACCCGGATTACCCGGATCATGCCATTGCGGACTACTATTACCGGGGCGACTGGTCCCATCAGACGGCCGCGCTGCTTTCCGGCTTCGGCATTGGCTGGCACTATGAAATCGGTATGCAGATCGTCCGCATGATCGTCGGCGGGGTGTTCGACCGGTTCCCTGGGCTCAAAATCTGCACAGGCCATTGGGGCGAGGTGGTTTCCTACTATCTGTACCGGATGGATGAGATTCCCCGTCAGGTTACCGGGCTGAAAAAGAATATCAGCGACTATTTCAAGGAAAATGTTTATGTGAATCCCAGTGGCATGATGTATGCGCCTCAGCTGCGCTTCTGCCTGGACACCTTTGGCGAGGATCACATCCTGTGGGGCGAGGATTACCCCAAGCGAATGCCGGAAAATATCCGCACCATGCTGGAAAACGCAGATATCCCCGAATCGGCTCGGGAAAAGATTGCCCATGGCAACGCGGAAAAGCTTTTCAAAATTTAAAAACGTCGAAACTTGCGAACGAAAGCTGCGTACTTTTTCAGAATTGCAGGCGGAATGAGGCTTGAAAAGAATGCATCTATAGTGTCCTGCACAGACAAAAAACGACTTGTTTCGACAAGTCGTTTTTTTATTTGGTTGACCAAAGTTAACCACCGGCTGTGCCGGTGGCAAAAAAATAG
>CAZCRO010000143.1:0-1591 GCA_964501115.1 uncultured Oscillospiraceae bacterium | reverse complement strand
CCGGGCAAAATTCTTTCGGAGGGTTTTGCCGTAGTACTTGTCCTTAGCCATCTTCGCATTCACCTTTCTTCTGCTTCGCCGCGTGTTCGGCGCGGTCAAGCGGGTAGTGTTTCCGATACGCTCGGGTGAGTTGTTAAATTTATTGCAGTTTTCTCTTGCCTTTCGTTGGCGGATGTGCTATCCTGTATAAGAACTCAGGGTGGGACATTGTCCGCCGCCCAACTATATAAGCGACTTATTTTATCATGTATCTCCTTGCCTGTCAAGGGGATTTCTGTCTTTTTATGGGACTTTTTCAGGTAAACGTTTATTCATTCCCCCAGTTTCCGCACACAGCAGATAAAAACAGCCCGGACTGTCCGTCCGGGCTGTTGATTTCGCAGTGCGCACACAATTCAGGCAAAAGAACCACCGTGTTCTACCATCCGCCGCGGTATATATGATAATCAGCCTGAAGACTCCAGCTTTCAGCGTAAAGCTGTACCCGTCACCCCAGTCCTCTTCCTCATCATACGTTTCCTTTGACGTACCGGAGACCCGGGAGAAGCCTTCCATGATCTCATTTTTCCTGAGCAGCAGCTCTTTCGCAAGCCCCGATCTCGCGCTTCCGATCGCTGTCAGCAGATGGATCAGCGTCAAGGTCAGGTCCTCAAGCTTTGTTACGCCGACATAGTCGGGGTCTATGAGATCTATATCAATTTGCACGATCAGATGCCAGGGCTTTCTGGTCTCATAACAGACCCCATCCCTGTCTCTTAACACATAGTCATACTTTTCCAGGAGCTTACTGAGCACCGGATTATCACATTGGATCGCAAATCGCTTACACAGACTGCGGGATCCGTAATACGCCTTCAGCCTGCCCTCTTTTCTGTGGGGCTCTTCCGGTTCTTCCGGCTCAACCCCGTCATCCGCAGAGTCATACGCTCCGCCGATGTCCAACGCTTTCGGGCAGAGATCATGGACCGGTGTGCCGTTGATGTAATGCTCAAACTCCGGCTCCTCACGACCTTCTTCGTCAGAATTGCAAAGCACCTCTACCCGAAACATCCGGGAACGGTCCTGCACAGTGTAATACCAGTAATTCTCCTCCGCCAGCCGAAGTGCATCCCCCGCGTCCTCGGGAAGCGCAACGGGGCATTCGCCGCACCACAGTCTGCAATAAGCGTCGACCTCTCACTTGCAGTCGCCTTCAAAAAGGAGTGTGCAGTGTTCGTCCGACCCTCTCTCAGAGAGGATCCGCTTGTCATCCAGACAGGGCATGAAGCCAAAGAATGCCATGCAGGCATTCCGTTTGCCCTTCACAAGCACCCTGTACTCACAGATGTTCGCCATGCTTCGTTCTCCTTTTGCGGTATGGCAGTCTCAGCTTATGGCAACCGTCCGCCGGGGGTGAGGCGATGTCTCCTGTTTTATCCGTACAGCTCCTCGTCGGCATAATCGCTGCACTCGCTCTTGGCCAGACGGCGGGCCTTCCGCCGCTCCGCAGCCTCAAACAGATCGCTCCAGCTCCCCACGATCAGGCAGACCAGAGCGGAAAACGCCAGTCCGGCGGCCACTAACTTCAATACAAAACGGGCAGTCTTATTCC
>CAZCRO010000142.1:0-1627 GCA_964501115.1 uncultured Oscillospiraceae bacterium | reverse complement strand
AATGCATAACCCAGATACTCCTATTCTTGCCTCGGCCAAGGAACGATTTTTGCATGTAATTTGCCGTATCGTCCGGGTCGGAGTGTAGCTCTGTCATAGATGCAGCCTGCTCGGTCATCTTTGCCATACCGGCTTTTACACATTGGGCATCTTTGTAGGTGGTATGGATGCCGACATTTTTGTTGCTGAGGTCGGCAATGGCAACGTAATAGTTAATCAGTTTGCCATCCTGGGCATAACCGCTGTTGATGCTCTGGGTAATGCCAGGTGCCAAAGTAGATTCAACCGACTTAAAAGTAATGATTTGTTCGGCATCGTCATAGGCTTCAATTCCCAGCAGGGAGGCAATGCGTTGGTACTGCTCCTGGGACAGAGAAGTCAGCAAGGATACCAGTTCTTCGTCAGACAAGGCATAAATATAAGCCAGCAGCTCGTCATCGGACATGGCATCAAAATCAGGACTTTCGAGATTCTCAGTTTCCTCTGTGGACTCCTCTTTTTCGTCCTCATCGGATTCCTCGTTTTCCCCTTCAGAAGATCCGTCATAATCTTCGTCGGTTTTCTCCTCAGGAATTTCCTCGGGCTCCTCGTCAGGTTCGCCAGCTTCCTCATCGGGCAATTCCCCGGAATCGTCACCGGATTCACCGGTTTCCTCCTTGGGTGTCTCCCCATTATCTTCACTGGGTTCACTGGATTCCTCTTCGGGAACTTCCTCAGAATCCCCATCGGATTCTTCAATTTTCTCAGTGGGAGTTTCCTCCGAATAAGTCTCCGTTGTGATTTCATCTGTGTCTTCCGCAAAAACGGCCAACGGCATCGCCTGCAGAAGCATGACCACACACAAAATCACAGCTAATACTTTTCGGGAAGTTTTACGGATTTGCATACTGTCTACTCCTTCTTTCGATATATTTTACTGTCGCAAAAGCGAAAATAAACGTTTTCAATTATTCCTTGGCAATTCCAGCCACTCTCCTAGGATCTGATCCCATTCTTCGGGAACAAACCTTTCAAAACCGGAGGCAGGGAAAAAGGTCAATTCAGAAAAATAAATCCGATGTTCGATAATGTAAAAATCCACTCGTAAGAACGGGGTCCCCTGCGAAAGCGTCTGCGCAAGGGAAAGCATCTGAGAGAGCTCTTCCGGCTTTGGTATGGGTTGGGAAGCATTGGGATGCGTCGGACGGCAAATGTCCAAGTGTTCCCACTGCGGCGAGAAAAAGTCCTCTGTCAGTCCGGTTTCCATAAAACGGTCTTTACAAACCAATATCATTTTCGGTTCACCATTGAAGCAGTGGATCTTGTAGTCTGTCAAGCCTCCGACATCGCTTTTCATAAATTGCTCTGCGATGATTTTCCGAGGAACATCTTTGTAAGGCCATTCCCGATGAATTCGGTAGTAATCCTGCTTTAATCCCCGCCAAAGCTCCCTTTTCACCTTTTTGACATTCAGTTTGGATTTATCCGTACAGATGCACATCCATCAATCGCTTTACCCACCAGTAAGATCGATTGGTAATGGAAACATGCTTGAGATCTTGTACCGTGTCTTCCGGAATCAATGTATGCAAGCTATCTACCTGCTTGATTTTCAGTCTTACCTCCTCAGGCATTTCAAAAGAGTATT
>CAZCRO010000141.1:0-1633 GCA_964501115.1 uncultured Oscillospiraceae bacterium | reverse complement strand
GCCTTGGTGCCCCGCTTGATGGTCCAGGCACGGCACTCGTCGGAACCGGCGGTGAGGAAGGAAATCAGACCCAGCAGTGCATAGCTGCTGCGGATCAGCCGATCCAGACCGGATTCCGCTACGCCCAGCTCCTCCATGAACATGGCCTTTTCTTCCGGGTCGTCCAGCTCGGCAATGTCTGCTTCCAGCTTGGCGCAGATGGGAATCAGCTGGCTGCCTTCTTCTTCGGCCAGTGCTTTCACAGCCATGTAGTGGCGGCTCTGTTCCGGAGTATTCACCTCATTCTCAGCCAGGTTGGCAACATAAATGGTCTTTTTCAGGGTAAGCAGGTCAGAAGTGGCAATGAGTGCCATGTCTTCCTCGCTGCCGTCGAAGGTGCGTGCCAGCTTGCCTTCGTTCAGGTGTGCCAGCAGCTCGGTGAACAGCTCTGCCTCTTTCAGGAAGCGCTTGTCACCACCCTTGGCTGCCTTCTGGCATTTGTCGATCCGCCGCTCAACCATTTCAATATCGGCCATTACCAGCTCCAGGTTGATGATGTCAATATCCCGCAGGGGATCCGTGGAGCCTTCCACATGGGTCACGTTGCTGTCTTCAAAGCAGCGTACAACGTGAACAATGGCATCTGTGGTACGGATATTGGACAGAAACTTGTTGCCCAGGCCTTCGCCCTTGCTGGCTCCCTTTACCAGGCCGGCGATGTCTACAAACTCGATCACGGCAGGGGTCAGCTTCTTGGGCTGGTGCAGCTCTGCCAGCCAGTTCAGCCGCTCATCCGGAACGGATACCACACCCACATTCGGGTCGATGGTGCAGAACGCATAGTTATCAGCAGGGACACCGGCATTGGTAATGGCATTGAACAGGGTGGACTTGCCTACATTGGGAAGTCCAACGATACCTAATTTCATATATTTCAAAACTCCTTTGTTTTCAATACATTTTGAGGGCGGCACAAATGCAACGCAAAAACGCTGCTCCGAAGAGCAGGGAATCAGTGCTCGCCATGACACTTTACTCTACCATAAATTTGCGCTTTTTTCAATACCTTTTGGCGTTTTTGCTGGAAGGAATTCCAATAACAGCCTGTGTTCGGTACGTTTCGAATAGTTTATCGCAATGACAGAGGAAAGACGCTGTATGAAGATTTGGACGTAAATTCCCTCTGAATAGAGTTGCCGGAAAGAAGAAGTTCCACAGGCGCAGTGGCAACCCTGCCAGCCTGCCGTGGCTGCTAGGATTGCGGGAACAACCATGGATGTGAGTTCAGCGGCAATTATAGCGTCGGACAGAGGTGAAAATGGGATCCCCATCACGTTTTTGGAACTGTGATGGGGGACTTTGTGTATTCCGGTGGGTTAAGTTATTTTTTCCAGCAGAGCATCCATATCACAGCACAGTGTTTTGGAAAGCATGACAAGGTACTCTGCCTGTGCTTTGTTGATGGAAAGAAAATTAAACGGCGCGCAGGTGAAGATTTTTTCAATATTCGCTCCAAATCGATACAGAAAATCCCTGTCACGGTTCTTTTAGTTCCATTCCTCAGCCAGGAGGAAATCCCGGATATTGCGGTGCTTGATACCGTTGCGGCTCATGTCGAACTCGTCGAGGGAGACAACATATTTGGGGTAATTGT
>CAZCRO010000140.1:0-1647 GCA_964501115.1 uncultured Oscillospiraceae bacterium | reverse complement strand
TCAGAACCAGATGAAGGGAGAAGCAGAAAAAGCCGGATTTAAATCTGAAGAAGATGTTGCAGAATGGATTACTCAGTCTCGACGTGAGGAGAATGGTAAATGAGAGTAATGATTGACACGAACATCATAATTTCTGCAGCGTTATTTCCTCATGGTCGTGTTGCACAGGCTCTTTATAAAGCTTTGTCAGCTCCATTTGAACCTGTAATATGTGAATATGTTCTGGATGAATTGCATCGTAAATTTCAGGAAAAGTTTCCGGATAAGCAGGTAGAGATGGAAGCATTCCTGTTTACATTGCAAAACAATGTAGAAATTGTCGAGACTCCGGATGAAGTTGTAGAAGAAGAAAAGAAAATTCGTGACGTGAAAGACAGACCGATTCTGAGAGCGGCACTGAATGCAAATATTGATTATTTTCTAACTGGCGATAAAGATTTCCTTGAATCTGGAGTTATAGATCCCCGAATCATCAGTGTGAATGATTTCTTGAATCTGTAAAGGAAGCAACAAGTATAAATTGAAGGACATTTATCTGAAAAAGATCCACACAATATTTATAGCTTTGAACACGGCTTGTACGCACAATCTGCGTCCAGATGAATCTTTTCACGAAAATAGACTTTTGCCAAAAGGTTATCCACTTTTGTGAAAAGATCTCACACACAGTTAGCGCCTAAGCCGCTCACAGTGACCAATTAACACAGTTTCCACTGCAACCAACACAGCACCGGCCGTATTGGTTGCTATTTCTATTCCGATTTTCACATCTCAGCTTGAGAAGGCAAGAGAAGCTACAGATCTTGCAAATATTCGTGCTGCTTATGCAGAGTGCTCTACAGCTGTTTTGACAGAAGATAAGACTGGAAATGCAAATTATGATGAGACTGCAAAGTCTGCATCTGAGAGCGTTCCAATTACACAGCAAAAAGCTGGCTGGACAGGAACAAACAAAGATGCAAAGATTGGTGGAAAGGATTTACCAACCATTTCTGATGGAGAAACATCTTTAACGATTACTGTTGATTCCAACGGTAATGTCACTTACGGAAACTGATTAGTTGATATTGTATAATTGCTCATCTTCCTTAACAGGGGGATGGGCTTTTTTCTTTGGTAGTAGTAATCTGACTTCGAATCTTTACAGTTTATGAACCGTTCATGTTCGCCTTGCAGATATGACTGCCTTTGTTATCATTGCCCTTCAGCTATTAACCGACACAAAGTAATCTGTTTTGTATCGAATGAGGGAGAAAATGGGGAAAATTTCCGGCTGAACTTTTTCACGAAAATAGACTTTTGCCAAAAGGTTATTTACTTTTGTGGAAAGGCCTCACACACATTTAGAGGTTAAGATGCTCACAGTGACCAACTAACACAGTTTTCATTGCTACCAACACAGCACCGGCCGTATTGGTTGCTATTTCTATTCCGATTTTCACATCACAGCTTGAGAAGGCAAGAGAAGCTACAGATCTTGCAAATATGAGAAGTGCTTATGCAGAATGCTCTTCATCCGTTTTAACAAATGAAGCTTCTTCTGATAAGGTTACTTTAAATAGTGATGGTAGTGCTCAGGAAGATGTGGATATCTTCAGCTATTAACCGACACAAAGTAATCTGTTTTGTATCGAATGAGGGAGAAAA
>CAZCRO010000139.1:0-1657 GCA_964501115.1 uncultured Oscillospiraceae bacterium | reverse complement strand
CCAAACGAGTAAAGCGAACAGAGGGCGTTACAGAGCCTTATACGAGCATTGACACGAACACCGTTAAAGTTGAGATTATCCCGAACGGAATGCGTGTTTACGACAAAACAGAGTGGAAAGTTTTGACCGTTAATCAAAAATCTTTACGAAAAAGGGGGTGTAAATATTGAAAATGAAAGCAAAAGACGAAAGAATAATGGCTGCTCTGCTTTCTTGTGGTACAGTAGCCGAAGCGGCACGAATGGCAGGAGTTAGCAAGCCTGTTGTGTATAATCGCCTTGCAGATAATGAATTTAAGGCTGAATATGACCGTTTAAGGACAGTAGCCTTGAACGAAGCCTGTAATAAGTTGCAGACGGCTTTAACGGAAGCGGTAGATACTATCAAGGAGATTATGAAAGACACATCTGCCGCTCAGCAAATACGCTTAAATGCGGCGGCTTTGATACTACAAAACAGTTTGAAATATACAGAGCAAATCGAAATCTTAAAACGACTTGAAAAAGTTGAGGAAATTACAAATAATAACAAATAGGAGTGAATTTAATATGTATCATAATGGAAATATTTATAACACAAATCCTGCAACTGTCAGATATTCGGTAAGTGATTATCTTGAAGTTATGCACAAGAAGTATACAGAGGACTACCGCAAAGAATGGGAAAAACTTGATAAGCAGTACAAGGCAGAAGAGGAACGCTGGAAACAGGAAATTCGCAGAGGTTGGACAGACGGCGGAATGAAAGCGGAGGACTTCGATAAGCATAACGAGAAAATGCGGAACATCAAAAAAGGCTTTGCAGAACTTGGGCAGAGAGCAAAAGCCGAACTTTCGGACATTTTAGCCGAAGCAGACACACGCTTTGAACGCTACGCAAGACCTACGGGCGATAAGGTAGACCTTGCAACCGTTGAACTTCTCAAAAGCGATATTTTAGCCGATGAGGATATTTTCCGTCTTGCAAGTGATTTTAAGGGCAATGTGGCAATGACAAGAATTATCGGCAAATATGCAGACGAGAGAGCAAAGTCAAGCCTTAACAGTAATTCTTCGGCTCCTTTGAGGGCTCTTGCGGTAGAGTGTAAAAAAGACCATTTCAATTATCGTGAGCCTTTGGAAGCGTATATTGATATTGCAGTACCGGCACTCTCTACTGATGAGACAACATCTTTCGCCTATAACAAGGTACTGAACGAGGGATATTCTAAAAAGTACGAAAATGCAAAAGAATTGTATGTATCGACAGAATACGAAGGGGGCGAAAATGCAAATGCGTGATTTGCTAAGCCGCCTCAAATGCGTTGAAAAGAGCCTACAAGGCAAGGAAAGTTACAAGGCGAATGTTTACCTTAAAGACGGCTCAACAGTCATTATGGATTGTTTTTCGGCTCTTGAATACCTTTACGGAAACAGCGATAATGTTGTGTCTGCTGATATGGTTGACGAGAAGTATAAAAACAGTACGATGAAAGCCGTATTCCAAGCGTTTATCGGATAAATGCAACGCTAAACTTCCTTTAATATTTATACTCAAAAAGCGGTTGAGGATATGCTCCTTAACCGCTTAAATTTATGTTTTTTTGGACTTCGGACATCAAACGGACATCAAAAAAGGCTTGCCACAAGGCGAAAACCCTGTAAACAAGCCATTTTTT
>CAZCRO010000138.1:0-1716 GCA_964501115.1 uncultured Oscillospiraceae bacterium | reverse complement strand
CGCCACCTTGCCAAGGTGGAGGTAGCGAGTTCGAGCCTCGTCACCCGCTCCAAAGCTCCCTTGTCTTTCGAGATGAGGGAGTTTTTTCGTATATTTTAAGCCTCCTTTTGTGGGAGGCTTTTGTTTGTTTTATGTAATTGCGATTAAAAAGAAATGCTACCTTCATGAAAAAATGAAAACTATAAAACAAAAGGCGAAAAATATATAGAATTTGCTGTAAAATGAAAGCTACTATCGTTTAAATTGCATATTGCTGTTTTTAGATCTTCGTGCTATGATAATAACAATCACGTTTCTATGCGTGGAATGATCACAGAATGGAGGGTTTGCGATGTCAAGAGTTTATAATTTTTCTGCAGGGCCTGGAGTTTTGCCGGAATCTGTATTGGAAGAAGCTGCGGCGGAGATGATGGATTACCGGGGAACCGGTATGTCTGTTATGGAGATGAGCCATCGTTCAGCGCCCTATCAGCGGATTATAGAGGAGGCAGAGGCAGACCTGCGCCGGCTGATGTCCATTCCGGATCATTACCGTGTCTTGTTCCTGCAGGGTGGTGCCAGCCAGCAGTTTGCCATGGTACCCATGAATCTTATGGAGAACAAGGTTGCGGACTATATCATAACCGGCCAATTCGCTATGAAGGCCTGGCAGGAGGCCTGCATGTATGGTAAAGCCAATGCGGTGGCATCTTCACAGGATGCCCGGTTTACCTGTATTCCGGATTGTTCGGATCTACCAATTGCGGAAAACAGCGATTATGTCTATATTTGCCAGAATAATACCATTTATGGTACAAAATATCCCGTTTTGCCCAATACCAAAGGCAAGCCTCTGGTTGCGGATGTTTCCTCCTGCTTCCTGTCGGAGCCGGCCTGTGTAACGGATTATGGCATGCTTTTTGGCGGAGCGCAAAAAAATGTCGGCCCTGCCGGTGTGGTGATAGCGATTATTCGCGAGGATCTTCTTTCCAGAGCAACTTTGCCGGGAACTCCCACAATGCTGCAGTATCACATCCATGCAGAGCATGGGTCAATGTACAATACACCTCCTGCCTATGGAATTTATATCTGCGGCAAGGTCTTCAAGTGGCTTCTTTCCCGGGGCGGTTTGGAAGAAATGGGAAAATATAACCGGGAAAAAGCATCGATTCTGTATGATTATCTGGACGGCAGTAAACTGTTCCACAATCCTGTTCGGCGTGAGGATCGCTCTGTTATGAACGTTGTTTTTTCCACCGGGGATAAAGAGCTGGATGGGGATTTCATTGCTTCGGCTGCTCAGGCAGGACTTGTGAACCTGAAAGGGCATCGTGTGGCAGGTGGTATGCGGGCCAGTATCTACAATGCTATGCCAATCCAGGGCGTGAAGAAATTGGTGGATGTGATGGCTGCATTCGAAAAAGAACATAAATAGGGGAGGATGTCTTATGTATCAGATCCAGACGCTCAATGCCATTTCGCCAAAGGGTTTGGCCCTGCTGGGGGATCAGTATGAGGTATCCTCTGAACCGGAGAATGCCCAGGCAGTTCTTGTGCGCAGTGCTTCCATGCACACCTATCCTTTTTCCGATTCTCTTCTGGCAGTTGCCAGAGCTGGAGCGGGTGTGAACAATATCCCTCTGGAACAGTGTGCGGAAAAAGGTATTGTGGTATTTAATACACCGGGTGCCAATGCCCGCAGTGTTATGGAGCTGACCTTGTGCGGCCTGCTGTTGG
>CAZCRO010000137.1:0-1738 GCA_964501115.1 uncultured Oscillospiraceae bacterium | reverse complement strand
CCCAAGCTTCGGTTACATGCTTAGCCCCGTTAAATTTTCCGCGCAAGATCACTCGACCAGTGAGCTATTACGCACTCTTTGAACGAGTGGCTGCCTCTAAGCCAACATCCTGGTTGTTTTCGCAATCTCACATCGTTTTCCACTTAGCATATATTGGGGACCTTAGCTGTAGGTCTGGGCTATTTCCCTTTTGACCACGGATTTTATTACTCGTAGTCTGACTGCTGGTAAGCATTTCTACGGCATTCTTAGTTTGATAGGGTTCAGTAAGCTTATCGCCCCCTAGCCCATTCAGTGCTTTACCGCCATGAAACTCATTGCCAACGCTAGTCCTAAAACTATTTCGGGGAGAACCAGCTATCTCCAGGTTCGTTTGGAATTTCACCGCTAGCCACAACTCATCCCCGGTCATTGCAACGAACGTGGGTTCGGCCCTCCATGGAGCTTTACCTCCACTTCAGCCTGGTCATGGCTAGGTCACCTGGTTTCGGGTCTATGGCAACTGACTTCATTCGCGCTGTTCACACTCGGTTTCCCTTCGCCTTCGGTACTCAATACCTTAAGCTCGCCAGTTACTATAACTCGCCGGACCGTTCTACAAAAAGTACGCCACCACCCATTAACGGGCTATGACTGCTTGTAAGCACAAGGTTTCAGGTACTATTTCACTCCCCTCCCGGGGTTCTTTTCACCTTTCCCTCACGGTACTGCTCCTCTATCGGTCATCAGGTAGTATTTAGGCTTGGAGGGTGGTCCCCCCGACTTCCCACGGGATTCCTCGTGTCCCGCGGTACTCTGGATCCAGCTATCCGTAATCTCCTTTTCAAATACGTGGCTCTCACACTCTTTGGCCGGCCTTCCCATGCCGTTCTTTTAAAGATCTTACTTCATGTCGCTGTCCGTAACCCCGGAGATATTGCTACCTCCGGTTTGGCCTACTCCGCTTTCGCTCGCCACTACTAGCGGAATCTCGGTTGATGTCTTTTCCTCGCCCTACTTAGATGTTTCAGTTCAGGCGGTTCCCCTCGTATGACTATTTGATTCATCATACGATACCTTTCGGTGGGTTTCCCCATTCGGAAATCTCCGGATCAATGCTCATTTGCAGCTCCCCGAAGCTTATCGCAGCTTATCACGTCCTTCATCGGCTCCTGATGCCAAGGCATTCCCCTTGCGCTCTTATTAGCTTGACCTTCGTCGAGAAAATGATATAATTTCCGCAAACCGCATCCAGCTTTCGCTTCCTGCGATTTACTTCCTTTATTGTTTCTCGCTCAGTCAACTCATAGATAGTCCAATCGGTTCTCTATACAGTTGAATTATGCAGGCTCATGTTTTAGAAGTTTTTTAGCTAAAAATTGTATTTTTACCCATTCAGATTTTTGAATCAAAATCTGATAAAAATTTCCTTTACTGTTGCCTTCTCATAATTGCATCATAATCACAATGTTCAGTTTTCAAGGTACATGGTTGAATCTTCAAGAGACTCAATGAAACATCTTTCTTCAAGGTGTTTCAGTCAATCTCTTATGCCGGATCCGGACTCGCTTTTCTGCGGGAAACCCACGCCGGTTGAAGAAGTGGTGGGCCAAAATGGACTCGAACCATCGACCTCACGATTATCAGTCGTGTGCTCTAGCCAGCTGAGCTATTGGCCCATTTCAGTTGCCTCTTCTTAAGAAATGGTGGAGATAAGCGGGATCGAACCGCTGACCTCTTGAATGCCATTCAAGCGCTC
>CAZCRO010000136.1:0-1816 GCA_964501115.1 uncultured Oscillospiraceae bacterium | reverse complement strand
ATAATATTAATCGTAGCAATATTGGTACTGATATTTTATTATTTACAGAGTACAAAAAATCCAGTTTACCAAAATATTCATGCACAGGCAGCAGGTTTTTCTGATAGAGTAGCACAGGAAGAATATGTTTCCAATTTATCTGATAAAATGAGTGACTTCAGTGGAAAACTCAAAGACAGAGTACAGGATGAAGAGGAAGAAGATCATATCTCCCGAACAGACCTGATGACCCAGAAAATAAATCAGATTATTGAAGAACAAAGTGAACAGGTAATTAAGGATTGGGATCTTGCTACTAATAAAAGCCTTGACGATGTTGTTGAAAAATTTGATTTACTTGAAGAAGATTTCGGCAGCTATAAGGAATCAAATGATAAACGGGTAGATGAACTGGAAGAAAGGGTAAATAAAATAGATGAAAAATTATCTGACATGGATGACTAGTAAATGTTATCCATCAGAACTTCGATACTGTAAATTTTTGTGGTGATTTATTTCATATTACATAGAAACTAAAACAGTAATACTAATAAATCAATACTCATACAAAAATAGTTTTTAATTTTATTATACGACCTTTAGGTCGTGTTTTAAAAAATAAGTTGTATAAAGATTTATATAGTAAAAAGGAGAGATATATTATTATGAAATTCGAAATAAACTCTCCTATTACTAGTTATGTTAATACTACACTTAAACTTGACGGTTATTTTAATGAAAAAATTCATGATACTAGAAGATTAGATAAACATGATTCTGAATTAAATAAAACGTTGACAGTTCATAAAAAAGAATATCTAAAACCTACACTTGATAGTTATCTTGATGGTGAAGTTAAAAACAAATCCGGAGAAGATTATGTTAAAAGTAAACTTGAACGATCATATCATAATCTTCAGATTAATGAAACAAAAGATTGTGTGTCTTTTAAACAGTTTAGAAAGTATTGTCCTCATTGTTATTCAAAAAATGTTGTTGAAGACAGTTATTATCCTAAAAAGATTGTTTTAGATTCCTTTGGAAAAACATTATGTCATGTTAAACGTTATCATTGTAAAGATTGTGAAAAAGATTTTTCGGCTGATATAAGCTCTATAGTTGATAAAAATTGTAGTATATCACGCAGAGTCATGAATATTGTTCGTATTTTGTATGCTGTGGGTGGAATGTCTATTTACAGGATACAGGAAATCCTGGAAATAAATCACAACGTCTCTTTATCCCATCAGGAAATTCAGAATATAATAATTAAATTTAATGACTTAAATTCTGAAAATATAAAAAAATATTCTGGTTATCATGTTTTTGACAGTTTATGGGTTAAAATAGATGAATATGGGGATAAATATGTTTATTTATTAGCATTATTTGATGCAGAATACAGAACATTAATTGCTAATAAAATAGTGGAACATGAGACACCAAAAGAAGTCTATACATTCCTGGAAGAAGCAACACATGCACAACCAAGAATAGCAATAACATCCGATCTAAAAGGAACCTATAAAAAACCAATAAGGGACTTAGGATTCAAACATCAATACTGTGAATTCCACACTAAAAAAACCATAAATAACAACATGGATGAATATATAACAGAAAATAACGTAGATGAAGAAACAAAAAAAAGAAATAAAAGAAAATTTAAGAGAAATATATGAAATATACAAAGCAAGAAGCAAATTCGAAGTACAAGACATATTAAATAAACAATACGAGAAAATAGAAGAATTACACCCATTTATACGAGACTTGTTATTAAAGAAAATAAGACCATATTCATCACATATGACCCTCTTTATTGAAGATTCGAAAA
>CAZCRO010000135.1:0-1837 GCA_964501115.1 uncultured Oscillospiraceae bacterium | reverse complement strand
TTATATTCTGCAAGAAAATCATCAAGAATACGTTTATTTTCTTTATTTACTTGATTCCATAATTCAGGAGTGTAGAAATTATTATAAATTCTTCCTCTAGTTGCCATAAGTTAGCCTCCTTTCTAATAGAAAAGAAGCCGACTTATTTCTAAGCGACTTCTTCCAATATTTCTTTTATTTTGTTGTTTATCAACTCTTTATAAGATTCATCATCCTTAGTCCAATAAGGTATCTCTAAATAATGATATCCATTTTCTAAAGCATAATTTTTCTTAAACTCATCGACTTGCTTTCTGTATTCAAATTCTTCCATTGGCGTTCTACCAGACGCTTTTGCTCGAATTATATGCCATCCTGTCTCTTCGTAATGTTGTATCCCATGTACCTCAATAATTAACTTTAAATCAACTATTTCATTATCAAATGGTAGTTTTCTATTAGTTAAGGGATTTATAGGAATAATAGTACAATTATATTCTGTATTAGTTGTATATCTTAAGTCATTGGTTAAATAATCAAATACTTTATCTTGTAACTCACTTGTTCTTTTCATCTGAGAACAAATTGGGCATTTAAAATTGGCAGATACTGATTCATTAACATTTCTTATATATTCTCTATGAATTTTATTTTCACATTTCCAAATACACATATCACTCATACCATAACTATAATCAAAAGGTGTTAAAAAATTTGCACTACTCCAAACTGGTATGCATTGTGGATATTTATTTCCTAAAATATCATTATACTTTATATTCCCATTTCCTTCGTATTCATAAATATCTTTAATGCACCAAAAATCGGCAGGTGAAGTTTTATAAGGTCTTTGTGTCTTATAAGATAATAATACAATTTGTTTATTGCTTTTAAACGTAATTTTCCAAGGGTCGTCATTATTGTCTGTACACCACACTCTTTCCAACATACTTTTACCAAACATATCAATCACATGTTGAGCAAAAGAACTACATTGAATACATTTAAATTTCATAGAATTAGTTAAATATGTAATTTTCTTTAGCTCACTGTCATGGATACCTTTACTGCATTTAAAGTAATAATCCTTTGAAGAACTAAACGAAATATCTTTTGGAGTTATATCATTCTTATCATAATCCCATAATTCTAAAATATCATTTCGATTATTCTCAATGCACCAATCGTAAAGTGATTGACTGCCACTAATTCTACCTTTTGAATCTCTTTTATTTATCATACATTTTCCTCATTTCTCCTCATTCGATAGAAATAGGAGAGAAGTGCGAATGAGGTTACACTTTTCGTCAGGCTCATGACTTCCCAACTATCCCTCCACAAACAACCAACATGATTTTGCATCCACGACCAAGCTCATCACTTCTCGTATTGGCTCTAATATTTACTTCTCTTTTAATCTTAATAATCATTTCAGTCTTTCAATTCTATGGCGAGATAAGCAACATACTCATAATTCTCTTTGACAGTTCACAAACTGACCATATATAGAGCAGAAACAGACTAAGCTATTTCTTTATTCCATTCTTTTCTTAGCTTTTCAGTTATGTAAATTTGACCCTTACCTGTAACATAGGTGGTCTGCTGTGTTTTAACTCCATAAGGAGTCTCATAAGTTGATTCTTTTACTTGAAAATATCCACCCTCAATATATCTTTGATAAGGCATATTGTTTTTCATTAAAATTTCTTTTCGTCTCAACCAATCAAATAACCTGTTACGACCAATGTTGATATTTTCGTCTTTTAATAATTTTGCCATTTTACCCATATCAATGAGATTGCTAGAATCGGATACCTTATTGGCAAATTCAACTAAAGGCTTTTGTTCTTCGATTTGT
>CAZCRO010000134.1:0-2033 GCA_964501115.1 uncultured Oscillospiraceae bacterium | reverse complement strand
TTTGTCAAGCACTTTTTAACAAATTTTGACATTTATTTTTGGTTATTCTGCTGGCGCACATTTGTCCGCAAGTCAGAGGATTCCCCTCTTGGCACCCCCAGAGGGGGTGCTGGCATCAGAACCCCCTCCGTCCCCGCTGCGGCTTCCCATCTTTTCAATCCTTCACTACAGTCAGTTTTTCCCCACCGCAGGCAAGGAGCTGGGGGATCAGGGATTCCGGAATTTCTTCGCCGCACATAGCCAATTGCTTCCATCCCATTACAGAGCAGCAGTGGGATTTTCGTAAAATTTCAAAGGAAGCCATCCGGCAAGGTTGACTTTTTCTTTTTAAATGGCTAAAATAAAAAATAACTGTGTATAAAAGGAGGAGTAAACATGGATGCCGGTGGTAACGGCAATATACCTGGCCGAAGTAGACGGGGAGCCGCCATCCTGTGGCTCCTGGGATAAACTTTGCGCCGGCTCTTTACTTCAAAAATTATCGGAGGTATAGAATATGGCAGAACGCTTTGAAATTGTAGAAAAAGCCCTCCTGAAAATGCTGGACGAGAAGAAGTATTCCACCCTGCGGGACATTCTGGTTACCATGAATCCCATTGACGTGGCCGGTCTTTTCGACGGTCTGGAGGAGAAGCAAATTCCCCTGCTGTTTCGCCTGCTGCCCAAGGAGCAGGCCGCGGAAACCTTTGTAGAAATGGAGGCAGATGCCCAGGAACTACTGATCCGGGGCTTCTCCGACAACGAACTGAAGGAAGTTCTGGATGAGCTGTATGTGGACGACGCTGCCGACCTGGTAGAAGAGATGCCTGCCAATGTGGTTCGGCGTATTCTGGGGCAGGCAGACCCGGAAATGCGCAGCTCCATCAACCAGATCCTGCGCTATCCGGAAAATTCCGCCGGTGCGCTGATGACTATGGAATATGTATCCCTGCGGCCGGATATGACCGTTGAGGATTCTATCCTGCGCATTCGCCGCCAGGGCGTGGACAAGGAGACCATCTACACCTGCTATGTCCTGGCCAAAGACCGGACGCTGCTGGGCATCGTCACGGTAAAAGACCTGCTGCTGGCAGATGATGATGAAATGGAGATTCAGGAAATCATGACCTCCAACATCATCTCCGTAAATACCCAGGACGACCAGGAAGAGGTCGCCAAAATGTTCAGCAAATATAACTTCCTTGCGCTGCCCGTTGTAGACAAGGAAGGCCGTATGGTGGGCATCGTCACCTTCGACGACGCCATGGACGTTATGGAAGAAGAAGCCACCGAGGATATGGAACTGATGGCCGCCATGACCCCCTCGGAAAAGAGCTACCTGAAAAACACCCCCCTGGATCTGTACAAGCAGCGTATTCCCTGGCTGATGCTGCTGACGGTATCCTCCACCGTGACCAGTATGATCATCTCTTCCTTTGAAAGCGCTCTGGCGCTGCTGCCTGCGCTGACTGCGTTCATCCCCATGCTGATGGGTACCGGCGGTAACTGCGGCTCCCAGTCCTCTGTGACGGTAATTCGTGCCCTGAGCCTGGACGAGCTGGAACTGAGTGATGTTTTCGCTGTGCTGTGGAAGGAAATCCGCGCCGCCGTCATGTGTGCCGCCACACTGGCCGTACTGTGCTTCGTGAAGATTTTCCTGATCGACCATCTGCTCATGGGCAACGCCAACATCACTTCCAGCGTCAACCTGGTTGTCTGTCTGGCGCTGGCTGTCACCGTAGTTCTGGCCAAAATGGTGGGCTGTGTGCTGCCTCTGCTGGCAAAGCGGCTGGGCTTTGACCCCGCCGTTATGGCCGGCCCCTTCATCACCACCATCATCGATGCCCTGTCTCTGGTGGTATACTTCGTATTCGCCAAGAGCATTCTGGGGCTATAAGCCGGTTTCTTTCAAAAAATATCAGGACGGCCGCGAGGAAAAATTGCGGCCGTCCTTAGACTGTCGGAAAAACCCCTGCGGGCTTTTCCGACAATTCTTTCTCAGTCTGCCGCGCGCAGAATTTCTCCGCCCTTGGCGGACAAATTCCACACTTGCA
>CAZCRO010000133.1:0-2167 GCA_964501115.1 uncultured Oscillospiraceae bacterium | reverse complement strand
GGATCAGCAGGACCAAAAGGCCGAGACCCCAACGGATGGTTTCTTTTTTCATGTTCTGTCTCCTTTCATCGGCCGAGCTGCTTTTCCAATTTTGCAATCTGGACTTTCAGACGTTCCATTTCCGCCCAGGCGGATTTTTTGAGTTTAGCACCTTCGCCAAAGAGTTTCTTGGCGTTGGCAGCATAGATGGCTTCCTGCTCTTGCAACAGTGGGCGCAGTTTTGCAATTTCTGCATGGATTCTCTTTTCTTGCTCAGCCCATTGAATCTTTATTTTTTCAACAAAAGTGGCATAAGAATGAGGAAGAACACTGTTTTTCCAAGTAGAAAAATCGCACTCACCAAAATCCACCGATCCGGTCGATACAATTGTACCATCCTTTTTGAATCCTATCGTAATGTATCCACTTGTATATACATACGCAATATTCGTCCAATCAGACACATTGCATTGGCCGTCCCCATTGTCCCCACATGCTACTACCGTTCCGTTTTCTTTTAAGCCCACTACAGTGTCTTTTGCCGTATAAATAGCAACGATATCTGTCCAACCAGAAACGTCAAATTGAACTTCCTTATTGTTGCCGGTTGCCACTACTGTACCATCTGCTTTCAACCCTATAAATGCACAGCGGCTTGCGTAAACAGAGACAATATCAGTCCAGTCAGAGACATCACATTGGCCATACTCGTTATTGCCAACTGCCAATACGGTTCCATCGGATTTTAGGCCAACCGTGGTCAAAGAAGTCCCCATTGAATAGTGATTATGCGTACAAATAGCGACAATATCGGTCCAATCAGAGACATTACACTGACCATATTCATTACCGCCAACTGCCACTACTGTACCATCTGCCTTTAGCCCGACTGTATGTTGCTCACCAGTTGCTACAGAAATAATATTGCTCCAATTGGAAAAATCGCTTTCGCCATGACAGCTGCCAATGCCCACTGCTGTCCTGTCTGATTTTAGACCAATTGTTACCCTGGCATTGTATAGGGCAACAATATCCGTCCACTCAAGCATGTTGGTCAAGTAACCCCGAATGTCACCTGCCATTACCACTGAGCCATCTGCTTTTAGGCCAATTGTAAGAGTTGGATATGCATAAATAGTGACAATATCTGTCCAGGAAGAAACATCACATTGCCCATACTCGTTATTACCTGTAGCGATTACTGTGCCATCCGCTCTTAAGCCCACTGTGACCCCAAATGTTGCGTCAAGCGCAATAATATTCGTCCAATCGGAAACATTGCATTGACCGAAACCATTGTAACCATCTGCCTTTACTGTACCATCTGTTCTTAGGCATACACAATGGGTGGGCATACACGCAAATATCCCACAGAGTGACTGCTTCCTGTAGTCCGCCTGCTTTTTTGCAAATGCGTTGCGCTGCGCTTCAATGCTTTCCTGTGTTTCAAGCAGTTTTTTTCGCAGTTGATCGTCACCACAGCGCATAGCATTTTGAAAGGGTTCAAGATTGGAAATTGTATTTCTGGTTTGGGCCAGTTCTTCGAGAGAGGCTACATGGTTGATGGCCAGCAATTGACACAGACTTGCATTTGCGTTGTGGGGGTCGATTTTTAAAACATCCTTACAATACGTGTAGGCCGGATCGAATGAGCTTTCGGACAGAAAATATTTCGCAGATTCTACTTGACGTTTTGCCCATACTTTTTCAGCATTTTTCGCATTCTCGGTAAGCGTTTCCTTCAACGCTTCATTGCCATAGCGAATTGCCTTTTGAAAATTTTGATTATTGGTGACGGGTCTGCTTAAGTCACTAAAAAGCTGTTCCAAAGAAGACCGATACATACTGGCAAGTAGCTTTCCCACATACGCCTGTGCATTCTCAGGATCGATATCCAGCACCTTTTCGCAGTATTCATTTGCCGCTTTCCAGTTCTGGTCTTCCAGGAACAGGAATGCACGCTTCAAAAGGGGCTCTACAGCGGCGTTTTCTGTGTGGACAATCACCTTTTCCTGCACAACTGTCACCGGCTGACTCTTGGGGAGAATTTTCTCAACCCCCCGCAGAAGATCCTGCATAGCACCGACCTTGCCCAGGTCCTGGGCCTGCAGGCGGGCAAATTCTTTGGGCATATCGTAGGCATCGATGCCCTTGTAGCAGGGGATCAGGTGCTTGTCCTTATCCTTGG
>CAZCRO010000132.1:0-2198 GCA_964501115.1 uncultured Oscillospiraceae bacterium | reverse complement strand
ATGAGTGCAGCCGGCGACGGTTGCACTTTTTCTGTAAAAGGGCATGGCAAGCAAGTCCAGCTGTTCTTAACTTAATGACATTGGCGCTGTGCGGTAGGGATTTTTTGATACCATTCCGATTTTTCAGGAAGGATGTGTTTTCTTATGTACCTGTCTCTGGTTGCCACCCGTTCGGGCAGACTTTCCTCTTTTTTGAAGGATGAGCTGAAAATGTCCACAGGCCTTGTGAATAAAGTAAAATGGGCGGATGGCCTGCGGGTAAATGGTGTCTCCTGCCATACGGATTATGCTGTACAGCCGGGAGATGATATCCTGGTCATCACCCAGGAGCCGGTACCCAACTATCCGGCAGAGCATGGTAGATTGCATATTCTCTATGAGGATGCCTTTCTTTTGGCTGTGGATAAGCCAAGTGGGATGCTGATCCACCCCTCCCGGGCAAGAAACACCGGAACTCTGGCCAATCTGGTGCAGGGATACTACGAAGAGCAGGGGGAAACCGCTGCCTTCCATCCCCTTACCCGCTTGGATCGGGATACCTTCGGTCTGGTGCTCATCGCCAAGAGCGCCCATATCCAGGCATTGCTGCAGCAACAACATGTAAAAAAAACTTACCACGCCAAGGTGTACGGCGGCCCCACGCAAGACCGTGGCGTAATTGATGCCCCCATCGCCCGGAAGCCCCTGCCCAGTCTGCTGCGGGAAATCCGCCCGGATGGGAAACCCAGCGTAACCCATTATCAGGTTCTGTCCCGCCGGGAGCACAGCAGTATTCTGGCGCTTCAACCCATCACTGGACGCACCCACCAGTTGCGGCTCCACTGTGCCTATATGGGCTATCCCATACTGGGAGATCCCCAGTATGCCTCGGAAGAATCCGCCGCTTATTCTGCATCCCTCGGGCTGGAAACCCAGCTTCTTTGCGCCAAATCCCTGGAACTTTCCCACCCCATCACCGGAGCGCTTCTGTCTTTGCAATCCGACATGGATGTCTAATCTTCTGCGGGCATTTTGCCCTCCCGGGTCAGCGCTTGAGCTACATCCAGCAGAGAATCCGCCAGCAGTGTCAGCCTGGGCAGCGTGTCCTGCGCAGGTGGATCCTGAT
The DNA here is from genome assembly GCA_964501115.1 of uncultured Oscillospiraceae bacterium. Lineage (GTDB taxonomy): Bacteria > Bacillota > Clostridia > Oscillospirales > Oscillospiraceae > Faecousia. Next base: position 1,093 of record CAZCRO010000132.1, on the reverse strand, counting down.
CCGGCACCATGGTGACCATACATCCGGCACGGAAAGCTGATTCGATGCCGGCAGCAGAATCCTCTATCGCAAGGCAGTCCCCTGCTTCCAGGCCGATCATCCTTGCTGCCTGTAAATAAATATCCGGCTCCGGTTTTCCCCGGGGTACATCATAGGCTGTGCAAATCGCGTCAAATTCGCGAAACAGACCTAAAGGCTCTAAGTACTGCTCTACCCGCTGGATTGGAGAGGCTGTGGCGATTGCCACCGGAATCGCATTGGCTTTGAGCAGCTCTAACAGCTCCTGAATTCCCGGCTTGGCCTGGATGCCTTCTCTGGCAACATAGGCATCCATCAGTTCAATCCGTTTTGCCTTCATCGCCCCATAATCCACCTCGGTGCCAAAATAGCCCCGCAGTCTCTCCGCTGCCACCGTATGGTTCAGCGCCCGCATTCCCTTTACCTGTGCCAAGGTCATAGGAAAGCCCACCGCCCTGGATGCCTCCAGCCAGAATCGGGTGTACAGCTTCTCGGAATCCAAAATCACACCATCCATATCAAACAGCACACCCTTCACCTGCCGAAGCGGCTGAAAAATCCGATACCCCATGATCGTTCCCCCTTTTTCTTTCTATTATGCCTGAAAGGCAGAAATTTTTCCAGTAGAAAAATGTTTTTTCCCGGAAGAAATGATTTTTTCACAAGTATTCCAGAATACCGAAAAATATCTATTGCTTTTTGGGAAGTTTTACTGTATAATACCCATGTTTTCCGGGTGTGGCCCAGTTGGTAGGGCGCCTGGTTTGGGACCAGGATGCCGCGAGTTCGAGTCTCGCCACTCGGACCATCTCCCTTTGCAATCATTGATACAATGACTGCAAAGGGAGATTTCTTTTTGCCGCCTTTATCCTAAAAACGAGCAAAAATCAATAGTTTTGCCCATCTTCCTGCCTACGCAGCATCAGAAGATGGGCTTTTTTATTTGCTATGGCCACACTCTGGCCATCTACTTCCTTTAATCGTTTTCTTTTTGGGTAATCGTTAATATTGTGGGTAATCGGTAAGCGTCAATTCTAATAGCATATAATCATAACCACTAGTAAACTAGTGGTTT
>CAZCRO010000131.1:0-2247 GCA_964501115.1 uncultured Oscillospiraceae bacterium | reverse complement strand
AGTATCGCCTTGCTGAGAAAAAGTTTGATTTCGTATTTACAACGGGAGTGGATGAGGCTTAAAGATGATTCTCGAATCTATTCAGATCACAGATAGAGCAACCCTCCATGCCTGCCTGCATTCTCCCAGTTCGGAAATGCGCTCTGAAACTGCTACATTGCGTCCGGCAATCATTATTTGTCCTGGCGGTTCCTATGAATTTTGCTCTGACCGGGAAGCAGATCCCCCTGCATTTGCGTTTTTGAACATGGGATTGCAAGTTTTTGTGCTGCGTTATTCTACCGGTAAAAATGCTGGTGATAAGAATCCTTTGACAGAACTTGCGGCAAGCATAAAATTGGTGCGGGAAAATGCTGGACACTGGCAAATTGATCCTCAAAAGGTTCTTGTTTGCGGATTTTCAGCTGGCGGTCATTTGGCAGCAAGCATCGGTGTTTACTGGAATGACCCGGAGGTTATGGCTCGCTGCGGCGCAAAGGATGCGGCATATTTACGCCCGGATGGCTTGGTGTTGTGTTACCCGGTCATTACCTCCGGCGTGTATGCGCACCGTCCAACTATTGCGAATGTTAGTGCCAGTAGTAAGGAAGCTGACGCATATTGGAGCCTGGAAACGCAGGTAACTGCAGAAACACCACCGACTTTTTTGTGGCATACTATGATGGATGCAGCTGTTCCAGTGGAAAACAGCTTCCTCTTTGCACAACAGTTGCATAAGCATGGCGTGCCTTGCGAGTGCCATTTCTTTGAACAAGGAAAGCACGGGATGTCTACTGCAACCAATGAGGTGGCAGCTGCCTCCAAGATGGTAAATGACTGGATCGACTTGTGCCGGATTTGGCTCTCCAACCGGTTTGGCCCTCTTGGCGGGGAAACTTAACTAAACTCCGAAAAAAAAGACGAGGTCTGTGTACTTGCATTAAAAACGCTTAAAAACCGCATGAACGTTGATCCAGCTACCGTTGTTAAATTGACAAAAGTGAAGCTCCAGTGTGTGAAATGCAGGGGTGGATGTTCTTTTCTGCCACCCGGATTTTCTCCACATTGTGTCCGGCTTCCATTGCACCCTTGGCAAACTGGTCACACAGCAGGTCAGAATTGCCGCCCTTTCTGGGACTGCCGAATAGAATCAAGATTTTCTTGCACATAACAAATCTCCTTTGCTGCTTTGATTGTTGAAATTTCAAAACGGATTTGCTATCATTAGGATAGCACCTAAACCTGACTTTAGGTCAAGTGTTTTTTCGAAAAATTGTGAGGGATTTTTATGTATACCATTGGACAGGTATCGGAAATGTTTGGCATTCCCATTTCCACACTGCGCTATTACGACAAGCAGGGGCTGTTTCCTGGCATGGAGCGCGCCTCCGGCATCCGCAAATTCAGCGACCGGGAGTTGGAGACCCTGCGTATCATCGAGTGCCTGAAGCGTTCCGGGCTGGAAATCAAGGACATCAAGCAGTTCATAGGCTGGTGCGTGGAAGGCCCCGCCACCTACCCCCAGCGGAAGGCGCTGTTTGACAGGCAAAAGGAAACCGTGGAAGCGGAAATCCAGCGGCTAAGCAAGGTGCTGGATATGCTGAAATACAAGTGCTGGTTTTACGAGCAATCCATCGCCCAAGGCAGTGATACAGGAGTCCGCAAACTCCTCCCCGACCACCTGCCGGAGGAAATCCAGCGGGCATATGACCATGCGCATGAGTGAAACGCAAGCCGAGAGGGGAGCATCCCGACTGTGCGATGATATCGCTTTCTCAGCGCAGTTGAGGTTTTGATAGAAACATGACTTCCTGTTAGCAAGCATCGTCTTTGTACTACCACAAAGGTCGCTTGTTAGGGAGACCCTAAGACCCTGTGTGAAACGTACACCTTTACAAGACGGAAAAGGTGTACGTTTATGTTAATATATGGCTCACTGTTATATGAGCTTTTACACCCCCCACACCTTCGTCAAATCCTCCTTTGCGTGCTACAATACGGGCATACAAAACGCTTCCTTCTGAGCCGGGAGCGGGGTACGCCATGACCACAGCTATGTGCGAGCGAGCCATATCCCGCTCCGCTGCCGAAATGCCAGCGGCAAGGCGACGACGGTTGGGAGCACAGGATCCTTCTCTACGGAGACGGGTGGTACAAGCCCGGGAGCAACGGCTCATGACTCTGGCTGGCACCCGGAGGTCAGATGACCTCCCCAGCGTCAGGGGGTGTCGCGGACAAATGAAGGCGCAAACGAAAAAATGAAAAGGA
>CAZCRO010000130.1:0-2341 GCA_964501115.1 uncultured Oscillospiraceae bacterium | reverse complement strand
TTCCTGTTGCGCGCTGCTGGAAGTCACCTCCCGGTGCAATCTGCGGTGCCGGTTCTGCTTTGCCGACGGCGGTGCGGACGTAGCGGATCCCCCTCTGGAAACGATGAAAGCTGCCATCCGGGACATTGTGGCCCAGCGGGGGCATCCCCTGTTGCAACTGTCCGGTGGGGAACCCACATTGCGCAATGATCTTCCGGAACTGGTGCGTTTTGCCAAAGAAGCGGGGTGCAGCTATGTGCAGCTGAACACCAACGGCATCCGTCTGGCTCAGGAACCGGAATATGTCAAGGCATTGAAAGAAGCGGGGCTGGATATTGTATTCCTGCAATTTGACGGAACTGACGACAAAATCTACGAGTTTTTGCGGGGAAAACCCCTGCTGGATGTGAAGAAACAGGCCATTTCCCTCTGCGGCCAGCTGGGTCTGGGGGTAACACTGGTGCCAACAGTGGTACCCGGTGTCAATACGGAGAATCTGGGAGCGTTGATCGCCTTTGCCGCAGAGCAGGTTCCCGCCGTCCGGGGCATCCATTTCCAGCCTGTTTCTTACTTTGGCCGCCACCCAAACGACCCCGGCCAGCTTCAGCGCTATACCCTGGATCAGCTGATGGCAGACATTTCCAGCCAGGCTGGCATCCCGGTGGAGAGTTTTCTGCCCTCCCGGTGTGACCATCCTCTGTGCGGATTCCACGCCAATTTTCTCCTGCGCCCCGATGGCAGTCTGAAACCCCTGTCCTCCATCACCCACAGCGCCCAAAAGCGGGGCTGCGCCCGGGACAACCGGGAATATGTGGCCCGGAACTGGATGCGATATCCGGATCAGACCCCTCCCGGGGATTTTTCTGAGGAGATGGATTTCGACACCTTTCTCTATTATCTGCGCCACCGGAATCTGACCTTGTCTGCTATGGCCTTTCAGGATGCAGGAAACTTCAACATCGAGCGGCTTCACCGGTGCAGCCTGCATGTCTACAGTAATGGAACTGTGAAGCCCTTCTGTGCCCATTACCTGACCCAATTGGAGTAACTATGAAAAAAACCAAACTGGAACAATGGATCTGCCAAACAGAGCGCCTCCCGGAACTGAGCCGGGAGGCGCTGGATGCGTTGCAGCTGCGAAGACTCAACGAAACCTTGCAGCGGCTCCATGACCGTTTTGAAGACCGCTGCCCCTACCCCGAGAAGCTGGAAAGTTTGGCGCAATTGCAAGATCTGCCCTTTACCACCTCCGAAATGCTGGCAGAGCATCCCGGCCAGTTTTTGCTCACCTCCCAAAGTGAGATCAGCCGGGTGATCTCCGGTGCCACCTCCGGCACTACGGGAAAGGCCAAGCGGGTATTTTATACCCGGATGGATACGGAGAATACCGTTGGTTTCTTTGCTGCCGGCATTGCCGAAATGCTGTCGCCCGGCGAAACCTGCCTGATCGGATTTCCTTTCACCGGAAGTTTCGGGCTGGGAGATCTGATCGCAAAAGCGGTGGAATCTCTGGGCGGCCACCCCCTTGCCGCCGGGAATGGCTGGACATGGGGGAGTCTGGTGGATTTACTCAGGCAACGACGACCCCAGACCTTTATCGGCTTTCCCGCCACATTGCTGGGATTGGGACGAATATACGGAGAAAATTTTCCCATCCGGCGGGCGCTGATTTCCGGGGATGCCTGCCCTCCGGGGCTAATGGACGCCCTGGAAACCCTGCTGGGAAGTCCTCTCTTTCCCCACTATGGCAGCCGGGAATGTGGCTTGGGCGGTGCCGTCACCTGTCCCGCCCACCAGGGGATGCACATCCGGGAAAATCACATCATCCCGGAGATCATCGACGAGAAGGGCAACGTTCTGCCCGACGGAGCCTGGGGCGAGCTGGTGATCACCACCATCGGCCTTCAGGCCATGCCCCTGATCCGCTACCGCACGGGAGACTTCACCCGTCTGCTCTCCTCCTGTCCCTGCGGCGGTGTCACCCGGCGGCTGGATCGGGTATCCCGGCGGGAGGGGGAGATCTCCATGGAAACCCTGGACAGCCGCCTCTTTTCCCTGCCGGAATTGGTGGACTACCGGGCCACGCTGGTGGGAGATACTCTCCGGCTGGATGCCCGGCTGCTGAATTTATCTGCGACCGGTGCACTTTGTACACTGGCAGAAAAAGTGTATCCACAGCTGCATGTGACCGTTGCCGCCGCTGTGGCTACGTTGGAAGAATGCCCCATGTATTTGGGCAAGCGGCATGTTATCATTCCGTAAAAGATCGAAAATGCCCCGGCTTCCTGCACAGGAAACCGGGGCATTGTTCAAATCAGGATACCGTTGCAGTGGTCGATCTCGTGCTGGATGATCTGGGCCG
>CAZCRO010000129.1:0-2535 GCA_964501115.1 uncultured Oscillospiraceae bacterium | reverse complement strand
ATGGATGACCGGATGATCCTGAAAACCGATGTGATCCGGGTTTTCCAGGCGCTGCGGGAAACCGGCCAGGCGGTGCTGGAAGGAGATACCGGCCTGTGCGTCACCCGCTCCCGGCTGGGAAATGTGACCTTCTGGGTCAAATATACAGAAACTGCGGATGGCTATCTGGTACACAGTGCCTACAGCCACCGGATGAACATTGTAAACCGGCTGTAAGGAGGTCACCATGGCAACCGAAAAGAATTACTATACCATCGACCCGGAGGGAAAGCTGACCTGCCTGAAATGCCGCATTCCTCTGGAAAAGGGCAAGGCAAAATTCATGTATCTGGACAACGGTTTCCCGGTGGAGCTTCCGGTCTGTCCCCAATGTGGGTTCGTATATGTGCCGGAGGAGCTGGCGCTGGGCAAGGTGCTTTCTGTAGAGAAAGCCCTGGAGGACAAGTGATGCTGGGCCATCCCGGCGGCGGGGAACACACCCGCTATCTCATGGAACTGGCCTTCCTGAAGCCCCCCGCCCGCTGGCTGGATATGGGGGCCGGAGACGGAAGTGCCCTTGCCCTGCTGGAAGAACTGGGCTATCTTGCCGAAGGCATCGACCTTGCTCCCCGAAGTGAGCGGGTACAGCAGGGAGACTTTTGCCATACTGCTTACCCTGCAGCCAGCTTTGACGGCATTTTGTCCCAGTGCAGCTTTTATGTCAGCGGCAAAGTACCAAAGGCCCTTTCGGAAGCCGCCCGGCTGCTGAAAAAAGGAGGCAAGCTGGTATTCTCCGACGTAACAGAGGATGTGGTGCAGCTGCTTACCCAGTGCCGTCAGGCGGGATTTGCCGTGCGGCACATGGAAGATCTGACAGACATCTGGAAGGAATATTACCTGGAAGCCCTGTGGCGGGAGGACAATGTGTGTTCTCTGCCAAAGGGAAAACATATCAGCTACATACTCTTCGTCTGTGAAAGGATGTGACACAATGGATCTGGAAGAACGGATCATGGAGCTGAGCCGGTACGGCTACGCCTGCGGCCAGATTCTGGCTATCTTGCTGCTGGACACCATTGGGGAGGAAAATCCCAAGCTGGTGCAATGTATGCAGGGACTCAACGGTGGCATTGGCGGAAGCGGCGATGTCTGCGGCTGCATGGCGGCAGGTTGCTGCATTCTCTCTTACTTCACCGGAAAGCCCGATGATGTGCGTTACGACAGTCCCCACCACAAAGGGGCCATGGGACAGTTTACCCAGTGGTTCACCGACGAAATGGAAAACGAATACCAGAGCATCGACTGCCGGGATATCGTGGGCACCAATCCCGCCAAAAAGGTGCAGTACTGTCCCCAGATCATTGCCGACACCTACGAAAAATGTATGGAAATCCTGGAAGGAAGAGGGCTTTTACCATGAAAAAATTCACCGTATTCAGCGGCTTTTTAGGCTCCGGGAAAACCACCACCATGATGGCGCTGACCCGGCATTTTACCGCACACCACGGGAAAGCCGCCATGGTCTCCAACGATCTGGGCACCCAATCCCTGGCAGACAACAAGCTGGCCAATCTCTCCGGCTGTAATGCTTCCGAGCTCACCGGCAACTGCATCTGCTACATGACGGAGACGCTGGTGGAGCGGCTGGACAAGCTTTTCGATACCGACGGGTGCCAACTTGTGATCTCCGACATTCCCGGCTTCGGCGTGGGGGCACTGGATCATGTGTACCACACCCTGAATAACCGCTACCAGAACCGGTATGAGCTGGCTCCCTTCACCGTCCTCACGGAACCCCAGACCGTGGAAAAGCTGAAAAGCGGAAATGGCGGTGACCTTGCTTACATCCTCCACACCCAGCTTCTGGAAGCCGATCTCATCGTGCTGAATAAATGCGACCTGCTCTCTCCCGATGAGAAGGCAGACATGCTCTGCTGGCTGGAAAAAACCTATCCCCAGGCCAAAGCCATCGGCATCAGTGCCCTGACCGGGCAGGGTCTGGAAGAATTGTCCCAGGCGCTAATTCAGGGGAATGCTTCCATGCACCTGCCGGATATCGGTTATGGTGGAGCGGATTTTTCAGCTGCCATGGGAAAGCTGTGTGAATATTACATCCAGTATTATGCCACAGTCTGCTGCCATGATTTTGATGGCAACGACTATCTGCTGGCGTTGGGTAACGCCGCGGCAGAGGCTGTCAAAGCAGCGGGCAAGGAAGTCCCCCACCTGAAACTGCTGGCATGGGAACCGGAAGGGGACTACGGCAAAGCAGACCTCATTGGCGTGGATCGGCCTGTAGAGGTCATGAAACAGTTCCAAAAGCCCTGCACGGAACTGGCCGTCATGCTCAACGCTTCCGCTGCCTGCCCCGGTGAACTGTTTGACCAAATACTCAGCCGGGCGATCCAACAGACTTCTCAGAATTTCAATTTGGAACTGGTGATCTACAAAAAAGATTGCTTCGACATGGGAGGATGATATGCGACAGACCCGTTCTGTTTGCCCCCGTTGCCTGAAGAATATTCCCGCCCGACTGATAAAGCAGCCGGAGGGGGC
>CAZCRO010000128.1:0-2625 GCA_964501115.1 uncultured Oscillospiraceae bacterium | reverse complement strand
AAAAACGATGCTTTACGATGGGTTTTTCAAGGAAATATTTAATCCTGACGTGGTGAAGAAAACATAACCGATGAAGTGCCAAAGGTCGCTCCCCCCACGGGGAGCGTGGATTGAAATGAGGAGGTATTCTATCGTGACTAATCTTTACGTAGTCGCTCCCCCCACGGGGAGCGTGGATTGAAATTTGCTGTCCCCGAAGTACACGCTGTCAGCTATGGTCGCTCCCCCCACGGGGAGCGTGGATTGAAATCGTCCCCTGTGGCCGCTGCGTAGGCTGCCACACTGTCGCTCCCCCCACGGGGAGCGTGGATTGAAATCGTAAAGCTCTTAACAAAGTCATGGTTGACATCAGTCGCTCCCCCCACGGGGAGCGTGGATTGAAATTTCACCGAACTCATATACAAGCCCCTCGGCAACGGTCGCTCCCCCCACGGGGAGCGTGGATTGAAATCCGAGCCATTACCACTGTGGCTAATCGCCACGAAGTCGCTCCCCCCACGGGGAGCGTGGATTGAAATCAGTAGCGGAGCTGCGCATTGGCCAAACGGCCCAGGGTCGCTCCCCCCACGGGGAGCGTGGATTGAAATTCCAAAACCGATAAATCATCCCAACAGGATGTTTGTCGCTCCCCCCACGGGGAGCGTGGATTGAAATCAAAGATAACCGTAAGATCGTCTACCGGCATTATGGTCGCTCCCCCCACGGGGAGCGTGGATTGAAATTATAATCCGCACTGACACACGGATGGCACCCACCCGTTGCTCCCCCATGGGGAGCGAAGATTGAAATCCGGATAACGCCAGCGGAGTGAAACTGAAAATAGGCCGCTCTCCTGCGCAGAGTGTGGATTGAAATAAGTATACGGGCAACGGTGATTACTCTACCCAACTGGTCGTTTCCCCATGCGGATGGTGTACAAATTGATCATGTGTGAGGGGGCAGCAGCAGATTTCTTTTCGGCATCCGGGCATATTTCTGCGCGGATGCCTCCCCGGAAAAAGAGTGGCAAAAAAGTACTTGACAAACCGGAAGAAATGGTGTATGATTCTGATAGTTAGCGAGGGCTAACTAAAAATAAATTGATAGTTAGCATGAACTAACCGCATGAAAGGAGCGATGCGACCATGACGATTTTACAGACCCTTCGGGCGCTGGGTGCGTTGGGCGGGATTGGCTTGACGCTGGCTTGCTGCTCCTACGCAAAAAAGCTGCTGCTTGGCAAGCTGAAGTAAGGAGGCCGTGCCATGTCTGAAGAATATTTGATCCGTCACTGCGCCCCCACCCTGGCGGGCATTAAAACCGGAAACCTGTTTACCTGTCCTTATCAGGATCGACAGGAGGTGATCGTCTCCCTGCGTGCCATCAACCGGAAGCTGCGGCTCAAGGGACTTCGGGCGGTACCGTTGCGCTTTTCTCAAAGCCGGGCGCTGATCTATCTGTACCGCCCCGGAAAGCTTCGCAGCGATTTGTCTCAGACACAGGCAGCGGATATTCTGAAGGCGCGGGGCTACACCCCATGCCAGAGCGAGCGCTGCGTGGCGCAGTTGCGAAACAAGCTCCGCCAGCAGGAGGACTTCCCACATGAGATTGGCCTTTTTCTGGGATATCCCCCGGAAGATGTGCAGGGCTTTCTGGAAGACAAGCCCTGCAAATGTGTCGGCTGTTGGAAGGTATACGGAGATACCTGTGCAGCACAGAAAAAATTTGCCCAGTATCGGAAATGTACCCGTATTTACGGAGACTGCTGGGCAAAAGGAAGCAATATTGAGCGGCTGACCGTAGCCGGTTGATATACCAGTTCAAGATGAAAGGAAATATGAAATCTATGCGTAAAGTTGCAGTTTGTTATTGGAGCGGCACCGGAAATACCGAGGCCATGGCAGAGGCTGTAGCCGCCGGTATTCGCCAGGCCGGAGCGGAAGCCGAGCTGTTCACCCCCGCCGATGTGACCGGCGATACCTTGGATGGCTTCGATGCCATTGCCTTCGGCTGCCCCGCAATGGGTGCGGAAGTGCTGGAAGAAGATGAATTCCAGCCCATGTTCGATCAGTACCAGAGCAAACTCTCCGGGAAAAAGATTGCCCTGTTCGGCTCTTATGGCTGGGGTGACGGAGAATGGATGCGTTCCTGGGAAGAAACCTGCCGTAACTGCGGTGCGGTGCTTGCTTGTGACAGCGTCATCTGCCAGGAAGCCCCCGATGAAGAAGCCCAAGCCGATTGCCACCGCCTGGGCGCAGCACTCTGCTGATTTTTTAACACCAACAATATACCTCCTACCTTTCTATTTTTCACGCCAAAACATAAATCCCCGTCCTTCCCGGATGGGGATTTATGTTTCCTGCGAATCTGGTGTAAGTTCATTGCGGGAAGAGATATAAGGATACCGGAAACAGCGCCGATATGCCCGGATGAAGCTGCCGATGCATTATACCCCCAAAAAAACGTGATCCCTGGGTCTCAGGGCGGTAAGCTGTCCATTTTTAAGTTGCAAAATTACAACTTGGTGTCGGCTTTCTCAAAGCTGCCACTTGACTTTTTTCTTGTTTGCAGGTATAATATCCAAGTCGATCATGCTAGTGTAGCACAGTCGGTAGTGCATCTCACTCGTAATGAGAAGGTCGCCTG
>CAZCRO010000127.1:0-2797 GCA_964501115.1 uncultured Oscillospiraceae bacterium | reverse complement strand
CCTGATATAATCAGGAAAAATAAAACTTGGTTAATACTTGACACAAGCAGAGGGCCTTGTTCTGGGTGTAGGCGCCAAAATGTTCACCATCGCCGGCCCGGTCATTGTCTACGGCCTGAGTGCCAGCGTGGTATATGGGGTGATTTACTGGATTTGGATTGGTATGTTATAAATCATCGCCCCCGCATAGGGGGCGACAGCAATTATGTCCCCAATTTTTCATTAACCTTGTACATGATGGATGAAATCCAGCTGCCTGTTTACTTGTTCGTGTAACTTCACCCTGAAAAACAGGGGGGGATGGGTTCAAATTTCGTTTTCTGAAAAACTTCCGGAAAATTTTGTACCAGGACGTATTACGTAATAAACAGTTTTTTCATCGTCCACAGCAAGCTGTTTTTTTCCGTAGATCATAGGCTATTCCTCCGCACTATTGATGTTATTCTTTACTATACTCTTTTTCTAATAGATTATCAATCTTGTCTTACGCTGTTCCCCACTCTCATTGTTCATACTTTATTGACAATTCGTTACGAATAGTCTATAATCTGTAAATGAGGTGATTCACGTGGAAACCCGTATTACGAATCTGATCATTGGAACTCCCGGTGGTACAGCCGCAAAGAATTCCAATACATATAAGCTGTCTTTGCCCTCTGCATGGATTCATAAAATGGGCTTGTCAAAAGATGATCATCAGCTGATTCTTTCCTTTGATGGCTCCCAAATCATCATTTCCCGGAAGCTGTCCTTCCGGGAATTTCAGGATGTGGCCGTTGCACAGCGGCATCATTTGCTCTGTATTTCTCTGATGGATGGCGATACGCTCTGCGGAGAAATTCTGGCAGATGATACCGCTCAGGCGGTATGTGTGCAAAACCATACCACTGATTTTCTGAAAAAACCATTTGGCAATAACCCAATGCCTACATGGGAGGACTATCAGGCTTTCCTGGAGGAGCGGTGTATCCCTAAATCCAGAGCAGGCTTGCAGGAATATTTGGAAGCCCTGGGTCTTGACCATTACGATCTGATGGCAATCATTCAGAAAACCCAAGGCCGCATGGCCGAGGATTCCCTTTGGCTGAAGGTGGAGGAAATTATATGACTGTCCAATTGGTATCTAACGAGAAAATCGCCGAAACATCCTCCAAAGGCAATCAGGAAAAATGGAGAGACGGAGACAAGTGGTACAAGTTAGACCAGTTTGGATACGAAGCCTTGGCGGAGGTGTTTACCTCCCGGTTGCTGGAATATAGCAATATCTTGCAGGATACTCCGTTCCGTTTTGCCCGCTATCAAATGGAGCGGCTGCTGGTGCATGGGCGGGGGCGAACCGGGTGCAGCAGCGACCACTTTCTGAAAGAAGGGGAGTCCATCATTACTTTGGCGCATCTTTTCAAACAGCACCTTGGCTATTCCCTTGCAGATGCCCTTAGCCGTCTCAGCAGCGATAAAAAGCGTATGGTTTTTCTTGCGGAGGAAACAGCAAAACTAACCGGACTGGATCAATTTCCGGAGTACCTGACCCTTCTGTTTGAAATTGATGCCCTTGTACTCAACGATGACCGGCATTTTAATAACATTGCAGTTCTGGAAAAGAACGGCAGATTTGACTATTGTCCGATCTTTGATCAGGGGGCAGGGCTTTTGTCCAACACCCTGTATGCTCCCTTTGAAATTGTGCCTCGGAGCCTAATTCCGGAATCAAAAGCCCGTCCGTTCCAAACCACATTTAACCGTCAGATTCACACAATGGAAAGCCTGTACGGAATACAGTTACAGATTCCACGTTTTACACGCAAGGAACTGTACGACCTTGCAGAGCCACTGCTCCCATATTACCCCCGGCGGGATCAGGCGCTGATTGCGGATCGGGTGTGTGAGACGGTATTGTATCGTCAAAAGGCTCTGTAGCTGTCTACAACCTCATGCACAATCGGGGAAGAAAGCCTATGCAAGGCATATCCTTTTGGTTAGTTTTTTAGAAAATGGCTTTTGCCACATTTGTGAAGTTTTTACTGGATGATTTGTTATTGGAGGTGTAAACTGTGTTGAATTATAGCGGTATTGTTTACAGAATATGGGGTGTAGCAGGAATGATAATACTGCTTGGACTTGCTTGCATTTTTCTCTCGGGATTTCGAACAAAATCATTTAGTAAGCAGTGCTTTATGGCAGGAATTTTATGTGTTTTATATGGATGTTGTACAGCGGCGTATTATTCAACATGCGTCTATTCTCCCAAAATAGAATCATTTCAAGGTGTTTTCTATGAAGAGCATCGTAATTCTCGTGTGGCACCACCCCTTCCCTTAACAATGGAGTATTCTTTCTCTGAAACAAGCGGTAAGAAAAATGTTTTCTATCTGGATCTGTTGTCGAAGAAAGAAATAATTCCAGAAGGTTTTCTGGAAGGCACAGAATACTTAGTATGCTACGAAACACGTACCAATATAATTGTTGGTGTAGAAAAAATAGCTTATGCCCGACCACAAAGCCTGAAACATGAGCGATACATCCAGCCCTGCCGTGGTTGATTGTCATTACCTACCAGCTGTATGCTATTGGGGATCATGTGACGATCTCAAAGTAAATTATACCATAAAAGCTACAATAACGAACAAAATAATTAAATTTGACGCAAAAAAGGGGCTGTTGCAAAATTCAATTTCTGCAGCAGCCCTTTTTGCCGGTTCACGAGGTCTCATTGGTAGCCCAAACTGTTGACAAAATTGCAAAATTTTTACATTTGGGTATAGCAAAGCTGACCGAGACATATTTCCCGGTCTTCCTG
>CAZCRO010000126.1:0-2935 GCA_964501115.1 uncultured Oscillospiraceae bacterium | reverse complement strand
TGGATCCCTACTCCAAGGGCTCCGAAGAAGTCACCCGCCTGCTGCAGGGCGAGGACGGCATCAAGGAGTGGGTCGAGGCTAAGTACGTAGTCGATACCGACATCGAGTCCCTGGGTGACAAGATGATCGCCTGCATTGAGGCCAAGCGTGCCGCTCTGGGCATCTAATCAAGCGAGGTCCTTTTCCCAATGAAAGTTGCGATTACCGGAAAGGGCGGCGTGGGCAAAACCACCCTGTCCTCCACGCTGGCAAGACTGTACGCGGATGAAGGCCGCACAGTCCTGGCGGCGGATGTGGACCCGGATGCCAATCTTGGCCTGGCCCTCGGCCTGAGCCAGGAGGAAGTGGATTCCATCGTCCCCATCTCCAAAATGCGCTCTCTGGTTGAGGAGCGCACCGGCGCTACTGATGCCAACCGGTTTTACAAATTGAATCCCTATGTAGCGGACATTCCCGAGAAATACTCCAAAGACATCAATGGCGTGAAGCTGCTGGTTATGGGTACGGTGGATGTAGGCGGCTCCGGCTGCGTGTGCCCGGAGCATGTGATGCTCAAGGCCATCCTGTCCAGCCTGACCTATCGGAAAAACGATGTGGTTATTATGGATATGGAAGCGGGTCTGGAGCACCTGGGTCGCGGTACCGCGGCCAACATGGATCAGTTCATCGTCGTCATCGAGCCTGGCGCCCGCAGTGTCCAGACCTACCGCAATGTAAAGCGGCTGGCCAAGGATCTGGGCGTGAAGCAGGTGCGTGTTGTGGCCAACAAGGTTCGTGATACGCAGGACGAGGAATTCATCCGCAGCGCCATCCCCGCAGAAGATTTCCTGGGCTTTATCCACTACAATACCGAGATCATGGACGCGGACCGGCAGGGTAAATCTCCCTACGACTTTAGCCCCTCGGCAATCGAAGAGATTCGGAATATTAAGGCGATCCTGGATCGTGATGAAATTTAGGAGGAAAAACACTGTGACACTTTTTGACAGAGTTTTCGGCGGTAACGACTACAACTATGCCCGTACCGTAGCCGCCATTGACGAAGCCATCGCCCAGTACGGCGAGGGCGAGGCCGTGTCCTTCCCCGACACTGCCTACAGCCTGCCCTGCTACTATGCAGTGACCGGCGAAAAGATCACCAACCTGGGCGAGATGAAGGCCGCTATGGCCACCATCAAGGCCAAGATGACCCGGAACAACCGTCTGCACGACGCTTTTGAGTCCGGCATCGCTTCTGCTCTGTGCGCAGAGTTCCTGGAAGCTCTGAAGTACATCCACGGCGCAACTCCCTACACCGAGCCTGAGTGCGGCCACCTGTCCGACGCCTTCGTGCGTGAGCTGGGTGTTCCCCTGGTTACCGGTGATATTCCCGGTGTTGCCGTTATCCTTGGCGCTGCCGAGACCAACGAAGAGATGGTCTCTCTGGTAAAGAGCTATCAGGGTCAGGGTATCCTGGTTACCGTTACCGGCGATGGCATCCGTCAGCTGGCTGAGTCCGGCTACAAGACCGGCACCAACGTCCGTGTTGTGCCCCTGGGCTACGAAATGCAGTCCGTCATCCACGTTGTTTCCGTTGCTCTGCGTGCCGCGCTGATCTTCGGCAACATCACCCCCGGCGATTTCCCCGCTCTGGCCAAGTACACCATGGACCGTGTCCGTGCTTTCGTCAACGCTTACAAGCCCCTGTCTGACGAAATCGTTTCCTACGGTGCCGGTGCCATCTGCCTGGGCTTCCCTGTTGTCTCCAACGAGACCGAGAACATGTTCCGTGTTCCCAAGAGCCTGATCCAGCAGCTGGATACTTCCAAGTGGAACGCCACCTCTCTGGAAGCCCGCGACATTAAGATCAAGATCACCAACATCGACATCCCCGTTTCCTTCGCATCCGCTTTCGAAGGCGAAATCATCCGCCGCGGCGATATGCAGGTGGAAGTGGACGGCTCCCGTGTGGACTGCTTCGAGCTGGTTGCCACGAAGGAAGCTGCCGAAGTGGAAGACCACAAGATCACCGTTGTCGGCCCCGAGCTGGACGAGATCCCCGTTGGCTCCAAGATTTCCCTGAGCTACACCGTAGATGTGGCCGGTAAGAACATGCAGGCTGACTTTGAGTCCGTCATGGAGCGTAAGTTCCACTCTTACCTGAACTGCATCGAGGGCGTTATGCACACCGGTCAGCGTGATATGATCCGTATTCGTATCAGCAAGGCTGACTTCGAGGCTGGCTTCCGCTTCAAGCACATCGGTGAAGTCCTGTACGCCAAGATCAAGAGCGAGTTCGAAGCCGTTGTTGACAAGTGCCAGGTTACCATCGTTGTGGATGCTGAGCAGAACGCTGAGCTGCGCGCACATGCCAATGCCGTGTTCAACAAGCGTGACGACCGTCTGAAGTCCATGACCGACGAGTCCGTGCCTGTTTACTACACCTGCATTATGTGCCAGGCCTTCTCCCCCAGCCACGTATGTATCGTTACCCCCGAGCGTCTGGGTCTGTGCGGTGCCGTTAGCTGGCTGGATGCCAAGGCTACCAACGAGCTGGATCCCACCGGTCCCTGCCAGATCGTTCCCAAGGAGCGCTGCCTGGACGAGGCTCTGGGTCGCTTCGAAGACGTTGACGAGGCTATTTCCAAGTACTCTCACGGTGCTCTGGAGCATGTTACCCTGTACTCCCTGTTCCAGGATCCCATGACCTCCTGCGGCTGCTTCGAATGTATCTGCGGTGTTGAGCCTGTTTCCATGGGTGTTGTCATTACCTGCCGTGAGCACGCCGGTATGACTCCTCTGGGCATGAGCTTCTCCGAAATGGCTTCCATGACCGGCGGCGGTGTTCAGACTCCCGGCTTCATGGGTCACGGCAAGCAGTTCATCTCCTCCAAGAAGTTTATCGCTGCTGAAGGCGGCCCCGGCCGTATCGTTTGGATGCCCAAGGAACTGAAGG
>CAZCRO010000125.1:0-2987 GCA_964501115.1 uncultured Oscillospiraceae bacterium | reverse complement strand
TTTGAATGGATTGGTGGTACTTTTTATTCTACTGGATTTTGTCTCTATGCTCAACTACTATTTATGACAATGGGGCCAGGCTCATCGCCTGGCCCCAACATTTATTATAGAACCGAAAGAAGTTTGTGACCCAGCTTGTGCTTCCAGCGGCGCAGGCGGGCAGCCATGGCTTCCAGCTTACCTTCGCACCAATCGAAGAACCGCTGGATGGCCAAAAATACCGTTGGAGTCATCAGAAGCAGGGTTCCCATTACCAGCATGGCCTCTTTTGTCCAGGCCCGCAGATCCAGGATGTCCCCCAGCAGAGTGAAGCACAGCAGGATTCCCGCCGCCATGGTCACCCACAGGCACCGGCGGAAAAGATTGAAGGGCTTGCAAATCTGGAACAGCACCAGCAGCCCCACAAAAGAGAGAATCGCTGCGCAGATGGCTGAAACCTGCTCCTGTGGCAGGCCGAATACCGCCATAAACGCCTGGCATACCAGCACCACAAAGACATTGGTCAGGCCGCCCGGAAAAGCACGGCGCAAAACCGTGGGCAAAAAGCGCCGCCTCACCCGCTCGTAATTGGGTTCGAAGGTAAGCACAAAGGAGGGAATGCTGATGGTCATGGTGGAGATTACCGTCAGGTGAATGGGCTTGAGGGGATAGGGCCACACCGTAAACAATGTGATGACCGACAGGAACAGCGAGAATATGTTCTTCACCAGAAACAGGCTGGCAGAGCGCTGGATGTTGTTCACCACCCTGCGCCCCTCCGCTACCACGCTGGGCAAAGCGCCAAAGTCCGAATCCAGCAGCACCAGGCTCGCCAGGCTGCCGGCGGCTTCCGCGCCGGAGGCCATGGCAATGGAGCAATTGGCCTGCTTCATCGCCAGCAGGTCATTCACGCCGTCGCCGGTCATGGCTACGGTGTGCTTTTTCTTTTGCAGCCCCTGCACCAGAAGCTTCTTCTGCTCCGGTGTCACACGGCCGAATACCGTATAGTTTTCCGCCGCCCGGTATACCTCCTCCGGCGTGGTCAGAGTGGTGGCATCCACATAGTTTTCCGCTTGCGGGATGCCCGCCTGCCGGGCAATCTGGCTGACGGTAGCCGGGTTATCCCCGGAAATCACCTTCACGGTTACCCCCTGCCCGGCAAAATACGCAAAAGTCTCGGGAGCGTTGGGGCGGAGTTTTCCCGTAAGCAGCACCAGTGCCAGTGGCTCGGTCAGCTCTTTTTTCAGGCTGCCCTGCACCAGTTCTCCCCGGTAGCGTGCCACCAGGAGCACCCGGTAGCCCTGGGAAGTCCACTCGGAAATGTGGCCAATGTCCCGCCGCTCCTCCTCCAGAAGGAATTCCGGCGCGCCTACGGCAAAGCTGCCCACCCCTTCCAGGACGCAGCCGCTCCACTTGGTCTCCGGGGAGAAGGGGATCCATCGGTTGCACACCAGGTCACTCTCCCCGGAGAACAGCTCCTTCATGGCCTTCGCCGTGGCGTTATCCGGCTCCACAGCGCCATACATCGCCTGAAGAATCTGTTCCAGCTCCTCCGCCGGCATATCCCCCAGAGGGATGAGGTCCTCCACCACCATGTCCGGCTCGGTGATGGTTCCCGTCTTGTCCACGCACAGTACATCCACTCTGGCCAGAGTCTCTATGCTGTTCATATCCTGCACCAGCACCCGCTGGCGGCTCAGCTTCTGGGCAGACACTGCCAGAGCAATGCTGGTAAGCAGATACAGCCCCTCCGGGATCATACCCACCAGCGCCGCCACCGTACCCTCGGTGCTTTCCCGCAATCCCAGAGCCAGCACCCGGTACTCCTGATGGAACAGGATGCACCCCACCGGCACCAGCGCCAGACCCAGCACCAGAATCAGCTTGTCCAGCGCCCGGAGCATCTCCGACTTCTTGCCTCTGGGATTCTTTTTCGCCTCCCGGGTCAACTCTGCCGCTCCGGACTGCCGGCCAACCGCCGTCAGCTCCACCCGTCCCCGGCCGGAGAGTACAATGCTGCCGGAATGCACCGGGTCCCCGGGCAGCTTTTCCACACTGTCCTCCTCGCCGGTGAGCAGCGCCTCGTTTACATACAGCACACCATCACGCAAAATGCCATCGGCGCAGATCTGATCGCCCTGGGCGAACTCCGCAATGTCATCCCGGACGATCTCCTCCGGCGCCACACTGCATATACCCCCGCCCCGTACCACCTTTACCGGCCGCCGGGCAACCAGGGACAGCTTCTCTATGGCTCGCTTGGCACGTATTTCCTGAAAAATACCGATGACGGTGTTTACAATCACCACGCCCAAAAAGCCCATGTTCATCACGGAGGACTGCCCTACCAGCAGCGCCACCGCCAGCACCAGAAAAACCAGATTAAAAAATGTAAAACAGTGGCGCAGGATGATCTCCTTTTCGCTCTTCCCCGGGTCTTCTCCTTCCCCGGCACACAGCCCCGCCTCCCGGCGCTGCTCCACCTGCTCCTGCGTAAGCCCCCACTCCGGCTCCGCATGCACCGGCACCATTTGCTCCTCCATCCGGAAGCACTCCCTTTCTACCCTTCTGATTCCCCGGGTTTCTCTGCCCATAGTCTACCATATTCCACAAAAAAAGAAACAGATAAACTGTAAACAATCCGCCTATCCGCTTCCTGGGAGGTGCTGTCTCCTTCCAAAATGTGTGTCGCAACTTCATTCTACCAGAGACCGGCAAGCCGTGTCTACTTTTTTGCCATTTTCAATTTGCGCACTTTATTGTACCTTATCTGTACCTTATCTATCTGCTCAAGAGAGCCTGCTTTGGTATGCGTAACTTCCGAAATTTCAGAAAATGACATCCTTGGATATGTAAATACGATTTCGTGCGCCCTGTACTGTAATGTTCAAATGCAAGGGCTTTGCCTTTTGCTCGGCTGCTTCTTTGCTCATTGTGTCCTCCTTAATACCCAATCCATAATAGCCTCTGCGAACTTGAGATACTCGGCTTTGGTCCAGAATAGCATT
>CAZCRO010000124.1:0-3153 GCA_964501115.1 uncultured Oscillospiraceae bacterium | reverse complement strand
GGAAGTCCACCTGGGCTACGCTGCCCGTGCTCTGGGTTGGAAGGTTGCTACCCCCGTATTCGATGGTGCCGACGAGAAGGACATCCGTGAGACCCTGAAGCTGGCCGGTCTGCGGGAAGACGGCAAGACCATCCTGTATGATGGCCGTACCGGCGAACCGTTTGATAACCTGGTCACCGTTGGCTACCCCTACTACCTGAAGCTGCACCACCTGGTTGACGATAAGATGCACGCCCGTTCCACTGGTCCCTATGCTCTGGTTACCCAGCAGCCTCTGGGCGGCAAGGCACAGTTCGGCGGCCAGCGTTTTGGCGAAATGGAAGTTTGGGCGCTGGAAGCTTATGGCGCCGCATACACCCTCCAGGAAATCCTGACTGTCAAGTCTGACGACGTGACCGGCCGTGTGAAGACCTATGAGGCAATCGTAAAGGGAACCAATATTCCCAAGCCCGGTGTTCCGGAATCCTTCAAGGTTCTGGTAAAGGAACTGCAGGCTCTGTGCCTGGATATCCGGGTTCTGGATGAAGACGGCAACGAAATCGAGCTGCGGGAGGATGATGACGATGAAGACATCGTATACGTCTCCGGCAACGAAAGCGAAGAAGTCGTTGTTGGTGAAACCAATGAAGTGCTGGATGCCGGTTTCGTCATTGACGAGGACGGCCCCGAGGATATTATGAACGTGTTTGGCGATCTGGAAGATGCGGATCCCGAAACGTTTGAAGAATAAGGAGGCTCGGTAAATGGCAAATGCCACCTTTGATGCCATTAAAATTGGCATTGCTTCTCCGGAGATGATCCGGCAGTGGTCCTATGGCGAAGTAAAGAAGCCGGAGACCATCAACTATCGTACCCTGAAGCCCGAGCGGGATGGCCTGTACTGTGAGAAGATTTTTGGACCTACCAAGGACTGGGAGTGCCACTGCGGTAAGTACAAGAAGATCAAGTACAAGGGCAAAGTCTGCGACCGCTGCGGCGTAGAGGTCACCAAGTCCAAGGTGCGCCGGGAGCGCATGGGTCACATTGAGCTGGCCGCTCCCTGCAGCCACATCTGGTATTTTAAGGGCATTCCCTCCCGAATGGGCCTGATTTTGGACATTTCCCCCAAGGTTTTGGAGAAGGTTCTGTATTTTGCTGCCTATATCGTGACCGATCCCGGCGATGCCCCCCTGGCGCTGAACCAGGTGCTCACCGAGAAGGAATACCGGGATATGCGGGAGAAGTACGAGAACGACTTCAAGGCCGGCATGGGTGCCGAAGCTGTAAAGGAGCTGCTGGAAAAGATCGATCTGGACAAGCTCTCCGAACAGCTGCGCAATGAGCTGAAGACTGCCTCTTCCCAGAAGAAGCTGCGTATCGTCAAGCGTCTGGAAGTTGTAGAGGCTTTCCGGGAATCCGGCAACAAGCCCAGCTGGATGATTATGGATGTTCTGCCTGTCATCCCCCCGGATATTCGTCCTATGATTCAGTTGGATGGTGGCCGTTTCGCCACCTCCGACCTGAATGACCTGTACCGCCGGGTCATTAACCGGAACAACCGTCTGAAGCGTCTGCTCCAGCTCCATGCGCCTGACATCATCGTGCGCAATGAGAAGCGTATGCTGCAGGAGGCTGTGGACGCCCTGATCGACAATGGCCGCCGTGGTCGTGCCGTCACCGGTGCCAACAACCGTGCCCTCAAGTCTTTGTCCGATATGCTCAAGGGCAAGCAGGGGCGCTTCCGTCAGAACCTGCTGGGTAAGCGTGTTGACTATTCCGGCCGTTCCGTTATCGTTGTCGGCCCCGAGCTGAAGCTGTATCAGTGCGGCGTGCCCAAGGAGATGGCCATTGAGCTGTTCCGCCCCTTCGTCATGAAGAAGCTGGTCTCCGATGGTCTGGCAAACAATATCAAATCCGCCAAGAAGATGATCGACAAGGGCAAGCCCGAGGTTTGGGATGCTCTGGACGACATCATCAAGGATCGTCCCGTCTTCCTGAACCGTGCGCCTACGCTGCACCGTTTGGGTATCCAGGCCTTTGAGCCTGTGCTGGTGGAAGGCCGCGCGCTGAAGCTGCACCCCCTGTGCTGTACCGCATTTAACGCCGACTTCGACGGCGACCAGATGGCTATCCATGTCCCCCTGTCCCCCGAGGCTCAGGCTGAGGCCAGAATGCTGATGCTTTCTGCCAACAACCTGCTGCGTCCTCAGGACGGCAAGCCTGTTACCGTGCCTACTCAGGATATGATCCTGGGTGCCTACTACCTGACCTATACCCGTCTGGGCAAGGCTGAAAAGGGTGCGGAAAATGTCTACGTGACCGATGCCGGTGATACCAACCTGCCGGTAGACACCATTGTGGATGCTGATGAATTCCTGGCTGCCAACAAGGCTGCCTCCTCCGTGGGCAAGGCCATTGCCAAGTTCCGTCCCATCCACAGCTATTCCAGCACCAACGAGGCGGTTGCCGCCTACGCCGATGGAGCCATTGGTCTGCACGCACCCATCCGTGTGCGCTACGGCAAGGAAGTGGACGGCAAGATGGAATACCGCATCATCGATGCTACCGTCGGCCGCCTGATCTATAATGAGCCGATCCCCCAGGATCTGGGCTTTGTGGATCGTAGCGTTCCCGGCCATGAGTTTGACCTGGAAATCGGCTTCCTGGTTGGTAAGAAGCAGCTGGGCAAGATCATCGACAAGTGTATCCGTAAGCATGGCTTTACCATTGCCACCGAGATGCTGGACCGCATCAAGGCTCTGGGCTATAAGTACTCCACCAAGGGTGCTATCTCCGTGTCCATTGCGGACATGGTGGTTCCTGCTGTGAAGAAGGAACTGGTCAAGGAAGCTGAGGGCAAGGTGGTTGAGATTGAAAACTACTATCGCCAGGGCTACATCACCAACGACGAGCGTTATCGTCTGGTGGTTCAGCAGTGGGAAAAGACCACTTCCGATGTAACCAATGCACTGCAGGGCAGCATGGATGAGTTCAACCCCATCTACATGATGGCAGACTCCGGCGCCCGTGGTTCTATGGCTCAGATCCGTCAGTTGGCCGGTATGCGTGGCCTGATGGCCGATACTGCCGGCCGTACCATCGAGATCCCCGTTAAGGCTAACTTCCGTGAAGGTCTGTCTGTTCTGGAGTACTTCATCTCCTCCAGAGGCGCCC
>CAZCRO010000123.1:0-3316 GCA_964501115.1 uncultured Oscillospiraceae bacterium | reverse complement strand
ACTCTTGCCGTGCTGACACCCATGAAGTCGGCAATGTTTCCTGCGGTAACAGGCTTCTGGGACTCATAAACCAGGCGCAGTACCGCGCCGATGCCCGCCTGCTGCTGGTTCAAAAGGCAAGCAGGCACCCTGAAAAAATGTTGGGGCATTTTATTGTGGCGGGGTGAGTTATGTAAATACAAGACTTATCAAATCCATTTTACAAGATTCTTTCCCGAAATTTTTCGTATAACCTCTTGACGCAAAAAGCGCTGCGTGCTATAATTCTCTCAGAAAAAACGATGGATAAGTAGGAGCCGGTGCGCCCATGTGGAGCGTATGCGCAGAGCAGTTCGGGTGTATGTTTACCCGGTGCGCTCTGCTTTCTTTCAAAAATCTGGTAAGCAACTACTTATTTTCCATATAATGGGGTGTGTTTTTGGACGCAAACGTTATGCGGCAGACGTTTATCCGCAGTATTGTCCGGGTTGTCGCCAGAGACGGGCTGGAAAGAGCTACGACCAAGGCCATTTCCGTGGAGGCAGACCTGAACGAGGCGTATATCTACCGCTGCTTTCGGGGCAAAGAAGATTTGCTGGCAAAGGCGCTGAATATGGAGGATGTGAACCTGGCCAGGCTGCTGCAAGAGCTGCTGCCGCAGATAGACCGTCCGGAGGTCAGCTTTAAGCAGGGGGCGCTGGAACTGTGGAAGCAGGTCTGGGCATTTATCCTGGAGGAGCCGGACGATTGTGTGTTCTATATCCGCTATTACTACTCAGCCAGCTTTTACGCGGAGGCGTACCAGATGCATCTGGAATGCTACCAGCCTTTTATCGATCAGGTAAGCCGCTATTTTAAGCCGGGCACCAATATGCGGATGCTGGCACACCAGCTGTTTTCCACGATGCTGTTCTTTGCCTACCGGGTGATGACCGGGGAAATGGAAGACAACGAGCAGACCACTTTGTGGACTTTTGAGCAGATTTACAGTTTCATTGTGCTGAATGTTCAGCCGGAGTATTTACAGGAAGAAAAGGAAATGTAAGACCCATGGGTAAAACAATTGGAAAGATTTGGAATGTAATCAGTACGTTGGTAGTGGTAGCGGTGGTTGTTCTGGCGCTGCTGCTGGTGGGTGCCCGGGTGATTGGCCTGCAGGTATTCACCGTGCTTTCCGGTTCTATGGAGCCGACCTACCATGTAGGTTCTCTGATCTATGTAAAGCAGACAGATCCCTATACCATCCAGGCCGGTACCCCTATCACCTTTATGCTGGACGAGGATACCGTGGCTACCCACCGCGTGGTGGAAGTTGTGCCGGATGAAGAGGACACCTCCGTTGTCCGCTTCCGTACCAAAGGCGATGCCAACGATGCCGAGGATGGCAGTTTGGTACACTATAAGAATGTGATCGGTACGCCGATTTTTACCATTCCCTATTTGGGCTATGTGGCTGACTACATTCAGAATCCACCCGGTATGTATGTAGCCATCTCCGCCTGTGCCATCTTCGTAATGCTCACCTTCCTGCCGGACATCTTTGCGGATGATCCCAAAGAGAAGGAAAAGAAGCAGAAAAAAGAAGAAAACGTGGAGTAAGAAAGACAGCCCTCTCCTGCCGGAGAGGGTCGCCCTGAGGGGCAGGGCGTGGAGTGGGAGCAGGTGGAGGTTTTCCCGTGCATGAAGACCGGGAGCGTCCATCTCACCCCGCAAAAACGAAAAAGGGTACCCTTTTTCATGTCGCAACGCGACATGATTTCCCCTGTAGCGCTGCCCGGGTGGTCAGCAAGAACGAGGGCAATGCCGCAAGGCTCCCTATATAAACGCAAACAAGGAGGTTTTCTGAATGAAAACAAAAACAAGGGCACTGCTCCTGACACTGTGTGCGGTCCTGTTGGTAGCTGCATCTGTGTTTGGCACCATGGCTTATCTGACATCTGATGACAGTGTTACTAACACCTTTACTGTTGGTTCTGTTGACATTAAGTTGGACGAAGCAAAGGTGGGCGAAAATGGTAAGAAGGTAACACCGGAAGAGCGTGTGAAGGGAAACGCCTATCACCTGCTTCCCGGCCACGAATATGACAAGGATCCCACGGTGACGGTTCTGGAAGGCTCTGACGATGCCTATGTGCGTCTGCTGGTGGAAGTCCGCTTTGAAAATGTTTTGAAGAATGATACTCTGGCAACCAGCCTGGATACCATCTTTACGGGTTACAGTGTTTCCAGCTGGAATCGGGTAGGAAGAACGGTAAAGAACAACGTAACTGTAGGTGAAGGGGAAGACGCAAAGACCTATGGCACAGTGATTTACTATGAGTACCGGTACAAGGAAACCGTTGCTGCGCCTACAGCGGATGTGAAACTTCCTGCACTGTTTACAGGTATTCAGATTCCTGGTGAATGGACAAAGGAAGATATGGCCGCAATCGGCAAATTCGATATTCATGTAGTGGCCAATGCCATTCAGGCAGACGGTTTTGACAATGCAGATGCTGCATGGAAGGCATTTGCCTGATCTGTGATATATCCGGCGCTTGCCGAGTATATATACCCCTGAGCAAATCTCCGAAGAAAGGAGGAAAACGACATGAAAAAGAAAGGATTGGCTTTGGCCTTGGCTCTGACCCTCCTGGTGGTCGGCGCTGCCGGAGGTACCCTGGCTTGGCTGACCGCAAAGAGTGACCCGATGGTAAACACCTTTACTACTAGTGATATTGGTGTTACGCTTAAGGAAACAACAGGCTGCGAATACAAGATGATTCCCGGCTGGACAATTCAGAAGGATCCTAAGGCAACGGTTACCACCGGCAGTGAGGAGTGCTACCTGTTTGTTAAGCTGGACAAGTCTTCTAACTTCGATAATTATCTTGAGTATACTGTGGATACTACCAGCACGGACAAGTGGACGAAGCTGGATGACGAGAGTGTTACCGATGAAGTGTATTATCGCATTGTCCACACTGCTGATATGGGCAAGGAATACAGCGTTTTGAGTGGTGACAAGGTTACCGTGAAGGGTACCGTCACCAAGGAAATGATGAACGCTTTGGGTACCGGAGAAGGTAAGCAGCCTCTTCCCACCCTGACTGTCACGGCCTATGCTTCCCAGCTGTACAAGGGCAATACAGGTGAGGGCGGCGCTTTGGTTAGCTTTACTGCTCTGGAAGCCTGGACAAACATCTCTACCAAGTAATCCCCGCACACAGGTGCGACCATAATGAACGATAAAGGAGAATAACAATCATGAAGAAGAAAATCACAGCAATCTTTCTGTGCGTAGCCCTGCTGGCCGTAGCCATCGGCGGCGCCACCCTGGCCTACTTTACTGACACGG
>CAZCRO010000122.1:0-3362 GCA_964501115.1 uncultured Oscillospiraceae bacterium | reverse complement strand
TGTCAGGTACACGCCCCGACAGAAAATGATTTTGATTTTATTTGCAGCCAAAGACTGCAAACTCTGCGAGGCTTTTTTGACACGCAGAGCAGTTCCGGACACCTTTGTACACGGAACTGCTCTCAACATTTCCATGGTACTGCTTAAATTTGTAAAAGTCAAGAAAATGTTTGCATATTTTTTAAATTCTCCCATTTCAACAGTTTTACAGCTGTCTTTTTATAGAATATCCCATCTTGCAAAATGACGCTCTTTGCGGTATATTAAAGACACAAAAGGAGTGAGTCCAATGTACTAAGGGGCAATCCCAAGAACGCTGTAGAAATGGAGGTTAGCCACCGATGGAACCCACCTGTGAATGGAAATGACCCTGGAGCGTTGCAGTGAGTAGGCAACAGCTTCCAGGGTCATTTCCTTATAGATTGTACCGCCGGTAGGGGTGATTGCGTCCATGACGATCGGTATGCCCAAATTCTACAAGAAACCAATTTGGCCAACAGGGATGCAGGAATGGAAAAATTTCTCGCTGCGAGGCTTGACATTTCGGGTGGATTGCGGGAAAATGTTTGCACCGGGCTTACATTGTCATACACGTTTAGGATGGCTCTATAAAGTTTTTTGCAAAAATGTACGCAGTGCAGGCTGAAACGAAGGTTTTACCCTGCACTGCTTTTTTGAGGGAGGAGAAAAATGAACGCACAAATTGACATACATGCAGTTACCTTAAAGACAGACCGGCTGTGCCTGCGTCCATGGAAAGAGGCGGATTTACAGGATTTCTACGCTTATGCCAGCGTGGATGGCGTGGGGCAGATGGCGGGCTGGATGCCCCATAAGAATTTGGATGAGTCTCGGCGTATTCTCGGACACTTCATTGCGGAAAAGAAAACCTTTGCGCTTGAGTATCGGGGGAAAGTGATTGGCTCTTTAGGGATTGAAAAATATGGCGAAGAACATTACCCGGAGCTTTCCGATATTTTGGGGCGGGAAATAGGCTATGTACTGTCCAGAGACTATTGGGGGCAGGGGCTTATGCCGGAGGCGGTGAAGGCTGTAACCAAGTACCTGTTTGAAACGGTGGGGCTTGACTTTATTTTGGCAGGGCATTTTGCCTGGAATAAACAGTCTGCCCGGGTGATTGAAAAATGCGGCTTTCAGTATATCAAAACCAGACCCTATGAGACCCAGCGGGGTACAATGGAAACTACAGAGGAAAGCATCCTGTACCGAACCGGGTATATGGGCAATTCCTGAGCCAATGCTATCCTTTGGGATAAATGCCCCCACACAGATAGAGGGGTATAGAGTGGAAAATTTGCAACAAATGTACTTATGCAACCACAGATTGCGTGAATGTAAAGCGCAGTTGGTTTACATTTGGAGGGAATAAACTAAGATGAAAACAGAAATTGAGACGAGCTTATCTGCAAAACTTGTGTCCCTGCGAAAGCAAAAGGGACTGACTCAAATGGAGTTGGCCGAAAAACTGAACGTATCCCGGCAGGCAATTTCCAGATGGGAAGTGGGAACTGCGGCTCCTGGTATGGACAATATAAAGGTACTGTGCGAGATATATAACGTATCCATAGATTCTCTGTTGAGCGACGATAAAGAATTAATCGGTAGCAATGCAGACAGCCAGATACAGGGAAATAATAAAACAAAAAGGAAAAATATGTGGATATGGATCCTTTTTGCTGTCACTTTGTTGCTTGTAGTGCTTATATGCTGCAGCGTGCTTCCCCAGAAACAAGAATCGGGGAAGATCAAGCAAATAGAGGAATTGGAAACAATAGTGGATGATCCTTATCCTGTAGGAGTGTTTCAGTTTGACTAAACAATAAAGGGGGTGATAATCATGCGCACGGTAAAGCTGATTTGTATGGCTTTGTCAATTGTATTATGCTTGAGTTTTGTTTGCATTCCGGCTTATGCAGTTGAAAAAGAAAGCTCATCTCCTAAAATTATTGCGACGGATGTTTTATATGCTCGAGCCACAAGTTCATTCAGTATGAGTATTCCTGCAAAAA
The DNA here is from genome assembly GCA_964501115.1 of uncultured Oscillospiraceae bacterium. GTDB lineage: Bacteria > Bacillota > Clostridia > Oscillospirales > Oscillospiraceae > Faecousia. Next base: position 1,332 of record CAZCRO010000122.1, on the reverse strand, counting down.
CAAGATTTTCGGCGGGGAGCAGTTTTCCTTTGGCTGCTGGTGAGACTGTAACAATTAAGGCATCTTACTCCCCTTTTTCTGCCAGTTTGGATTTTGGTTTGGTTGCACCCAATGGAGTGTTCTACTATGTCAACATTACAAATGGCAGTGTTGATGAAACCATACAAGTCGGTGAAAGTGGGGACTACACACTTCAGGTTAGAAACAATTCAAATTACGAAGTGGATGTGTCTGGTTTTGTAAACTATTAATGAAAGGAATACTTATTATGAAAAAAATATTTGCACTGGTAATGACATTGATTTTTGTGCTCTCTATGTCTATTGTTGTATCGGCCTCAGAAGCGCCTGAAGAAACGGCGGTTGTCAGGACATGGGAAAACGCCGCCGGAGAGCAGGTAACGGGAATCATCACCAGAGGATCCGAGGTGCTGGCGGCACGAGTGAATCCCAGGGAAGCAAATCAGGCAAGAGGCTTTATTACAGGGAAGGAAGTGGAAGAAACTGTAACGCCCTATTCCTATGATGAATACCAGGTTTCAGATTTTTTCTATATGCAGATCTACAATTCCGGCAATCAGGTCATTTCCAAGTATAAAGTCACTGTGACAGGTATGGTATCTCGAGTAGATTCGGAAAGATATATTACTTCTGTTTCATTTAGCAGAATTTCCGGTGACACATGCACTACCAATTATAGCATGAACGGCTATAATGCCACGGTGACATTAACCCATTCGACGGAGGGGGTTCTGAATGCCTATATTACGCTGGGAACAGGCGGATCTTTTACGATCTATTAATAGCGTTCAAAGCATCCTCAATCTTATCATACATCTTGTAAAGACGATCATTAAGGTCTGCCTTACGCTTGATGTAGTGTTTATCATCGGGGTCAAGGGTGTCTATTTCCTTAATCAATCTGGACTTGATGGAATAACTCTGGCAAAGCTGTTTTTCGCAGTTGGTGATCTACTGCTCGATAGCGGAGGTATCCACCTTCATGCTGATTTTTTGCTGCATCAAGGCGGCAAACTTCAGATTGCTGACTAACTTGGTGATAACCTCTGCAACGGCAGTTTCCCAAAGTTCCTCATCCTTTGACAGAAACAGCAGAGCATTTTTTGTCGGAGAGCAGAGCGAAATCCACGGAAAAGCTGGCGTTGGATAACGTATGGTTAGAGTTGCCGAGAAAATCTGCAATTTCTGTTAAAGGCATAGGCATAAATGATATTAAAAACAGAAATTTTCATATTTTCGCAAAACATATTGACTTTGCAGGAATTATCATTATAATGATTAAAAAGTCTTTAGGAGGTGTGGCAATGTTTAA
>CAZCRO010000121.1:0-3469 GCA_964501115.1 uncultured Oscillospiraceae bacterium | reverse complement strand
GTTTTTAACCTGTCCATCTTGAACCCACTCTTAAAAAATATAGTATTTATCAGGGGTTTCAGCGGTTCAACTTGATTTATTTTATCTTGAACCGATATTGAACCGCAACTTGAACCGCTGCACCTCTGAATGTTTTGGTTTTGCGTTTTTTGAAAATTAACTTTCAAATTAAATCACTTTATAAAATGCATCCATTATTTCTGTGATTTCATCTTTTTTCGGTATTTTGGCAAGCCATTCTTTGGGGATGCCATAAACCATTCCTGCAAGTCCACCTGCTACTGCTGCAATTGTGTCTGTATCACCGCCAAGATTTACGGCTTTTAATACACAATCCTTGTAATTGTCTGTATTCATCAAACACCACACCGCAGCAATCAAAGTGTCAACCACATAGCCTGTACTTTTAATGTCATTTCGTTTCAGGTTCGGAATTTTTGTAAAATCCATAAATTCTTCACCTAAACCATAATTAAATAAGCCGTCTTTCATAAATGTAACCACAAAGGTATATGCTTCATCAATCGTTCTGCCATCATAAAGGAATCGTGCAAATGAAACATAAATTTCACAAGCATATTTTGAAATTCCATGTGAATGTGTTATCGCAGAAACAGAATCAATTTTATCATCAGTTATGTTTTGTATAAATGCAAGTGGTAAAATTCGCATAAGTGAACCGTTTCCGTTATCGGTAACATCACCGCATCCACAAGAATCTATGTCATACACCCCTGAAGAATATTTTGCAATTGCTCTTTGGGTTGTATTTCCTATATCAAAACATTTCCCATAAGGTGTAAACCAACCGTTATAGAACCAATCCTGAAAATTACGCATTATCATTGTTGTGTTGATTTCACCATCACATCTGCTAATGGCATCTATTGTTGCAAGTACCATTGAACTATCATCTGACCATGTTCCAGGTGGTTGATTATATGTTCCGTAACCTGTCATTGTTAAAGCTGTGAATGTGTCACGCTTTCTGAACTCATACGGAACACCTAACGCATCACCGACTATTAACCCCATAATACCGCCGTACATTTTATTTTTATCAAACATTTTATTCACCGCCTTTAACCTCAATTGAAGAATGTGATGCAACAAACATTGGTGGAACTGTTTCACCCAGTACATAAACAAACACACATTTGTTTTTCGCAATTTCTTCAATTTCTTCATCTGTCAATTCCCAACAAGTTTCAATCCCTGGTGAACCATCTTCATACCTATATCGTGTACCAGGAAGGTCAAAACATTTTTCAGCCGTAAAAATTGTATTCGTTGTATCGGTTTTAACTGGTTTCATTTTGTTTCACCTCTTTAATCGTGTATCAATATAATTTTGTTATCATTACCACTGGTATCGGCAATAGCACAAATAGCACAAATAGCTTTAACTGTGTCATAAGCAGCCATGATATTGTTATCTTCATGGCAAGTAAATATTTCAGTTTCATCAGAAAATTGTTCTAAATAAGCATGTAATTCTTTAACTTTCATTAAATCACAACCTTTCTAAAATGTAACCGCAGCATTCAGCACCGCAGCAGCTACCCAGTAAATCAATTTTTTATAATCACCATGCATCATATAAATTACCCCTGCAAGCAGGTCAAGTGTAATCATTATTGTTGGGAATATAAACTGTGTTTTCATACATTAACCACCTTTCTAATTATCAGTATTGCTATTGTTGTTCTCTCTCTCTCTCTTGTTCAACATCATCAAGCCAATTGCAAGCAACATCAAAAAATGTGGGGTCAATTTCATATCCCAAATAATGTCTGTTTGCCTGAACTGCTGCAATCAATGTTGAACCACATCCAAAAAATGGGTCAAGAACTACATCATTAACATCTGATGAATTTTCAATAAAAATCTTCATCAATTCAACTGGTTTTTCAGTTGGATGCTTCTTTTTGCCGATTATGTTTGGAATTTCAAGACAATTGCTTGTACCCATATTATTTATGTTTCTTGCTCTGCCTTTTCTCAAAAGCAAGATAAATTCCATTTGCTGCATATAGTATTTATTTGGTGTCAAATTATTCTTTTTCCATGCAAGCAAGTTCACATATTTAAAACCGACTTTTTCAGCTTCAGTTTGAAGTTCTTTCAAATTTCTACCGTTAATCATTATGTAACAATGACAGCCAGGTTTTAAAATCCTGAACACTTCAGGAAGCCAATCAGCAAAAGCAAGGTCATTGTGTTCAAACATTTTCCCCTGACGAACTGCACAAGGTATATCATCAGCATTCTTTTTCAGCCATTTATTCCCCAATCTTGAACCGTCTGAAATTGCTCTTTTTTGAAAAATTCCTGATACCTCATCTTTCCTTTGTTCAACGGTTACACCACCTGCAATAATTTTGTATGGGCAATCAGTAACAATAAGGTCAACACATTCATCAGGAAGTGTTTTCATTCCTGCAATACAGTCTTGATTGTAAATAACATCAACATCCGTCATCATCTGAACACCTTCCCTGAATCGTTGTGTTTTAGTTCAATTCGGTTCAGTATTTCAAAACCTGATTCCCTGATTATGAATTTGATAATCTTAATCAAAAAATTACACTTCTTTTCAATGTCGGATTCCTCTTTGATAATCGGTTTAAGTGCTTCATACGCAGTTGGGTCAGGCAAACCGCTTTGATTGTTATGTGGATTTTTATTGTTTCCCATCTGAACCGCCCCTTTCCTCATTTCCTGCAAGTGATAAATTGTATTTATCGCACATTGCAGCAACTTGAATTGCTTCGGTTGCAAGATGTTCAGCAAAATTCTTTACTTCCCTGATTTCATCAAAAGCATAATCATTGTTTTTAATCTTGTACCATGCAGCAGCAAAGGCTTCAAGAATTTCAGTTGTATCATCCATACATTCTTCAATTTCTTCTTTTATAACCGCATACCCCTCATGGGGTGAATTGAATAATGCAAACTTTTCATTTGCATTATTCAATTCTTTTTGAACTAATTTCTGAACATCATCTTTAATTGCATTCATTTGTATCACCCTTTCATTTTGCAGTAAAAATTCTGTATTTTTTACCGTTTATTTTTTTATTCACTACCTGATAATTGAGTAGTTTATTTATCTGTTTTGAAAATTCAATGTTTGACATTGGATTTAAGTTGTTTGCAATACAGTATTCATTGTACCGCTTATAAACATTACTTGTGGGATTGTTTTCAATCTGAAAATCTTCACTTTCACATTCCCTGATAAACCCAAGAACTGGATTGTTGCTTTCTTCATATTCATCAAGTTCTTTTTGAATTTTTTCTGAACTTGTAAATTGTCTTGTTTCAAGCACTCTTTTCAGTCCTTTCACACCTAATTGAATTAAATATTCCATTGCTTCTTGTGATTTCAATTTGTCACCGATAAACGGAACATAATCATCATCTTCAGGTGAAAACTTTGCTTCAAAAGGAATTATAACAAGCCTTC
>CAZCRO010000120.1:0-3573 GCA_964501115.1 uncultured Oscillospiraceae bacterium | reverse complement strand
ACAAACGACTATGCCCGTGGTATGATGATACTAGATAAAGATAGTTCCCTAATTCTTTTCTCATATGAACATATGTTCATGTAAGGGGGTGGAAATGCAAGTGAATGATGTCGTTTCTATAATTTCCAATGTCGGTTTCCCTATTGCGATGTGTCTCATTATCATGTACTATATGAGCGCAAAGTTTGACGCAACTATCGACAAACTGGAAGAGTCGTTCAGTCAACTGAACAAGGTAGTACAGGACAATACAACAATCATTAAACAGTTGCTTGTCCTAATGGAGCATAACGATGGCACAAACTAAGACAAAGAATATTCAAAACTACGATTGGAGTTACGTCAAAGAGAAGATATTCAAGTCCTACTCTACATATCTTTTCCTTCGCACTCAGTCGATGTTTGAATACCAAAACCTGCCTGATTCAATTCCGGCAAGATATTTTGAGAAATATCTTCAGGAAAATGGTCAGTGCTGTGTGTGTTCAGTTGACGGAACACTTTACGCACTGATCGGAAGCCCCGGTGGTGAATTGGACGCTTACTATCAGCCCACTACATATGTTGTTTCAAATCCTTACCTTAAATTCAGTAAAGATTTGACCATCGACAAGGATTGTGTTCTTTGTCGAAACGACAATGAGATGATGGGACTTACACCTCTCATTAGTCGATACGCTGGTATGTTGACCGAAAACCTAATTACGATGCGCCGTTCTGATATTATGATGCGAACCATGTACTTTATCAGTGCGCCAGATGATAAGTCGTTGCAGTCTTCTAAGTTGTTTCTTGATGATATTGAAGAAGGTACGAGTGGAGTAGTCGCTGACAGTCCATTCTTTGATGGAATTAAGACACACACTACCAACACTTCATCTTCTGACTACATGATTCAGTTCATCGAATTGCATCAGTATCTCAAAGGCTCATTGTATAATGAGTTAGGTCTCAATGCTAACTTCAATATGAAGCGTGAGTCCCTCTCAAAAGATGAACTTGGGCTGAATGATGATGCTCTTATGCCGCTTATTGACGAAATGCTGTCACAGCGTCGAATTGCAGTTGGTAAGATTAACGAGCTTTTTGATCAGAATATCAGTGTGGATTATGGATCTGCTTGGAAAGAAAACTACGCTACCAAGTTCGTCCAGGCACAGTCTGAATATGGCGCTTCTGAAACTTCCGCTGCTGCTGTTGCGGGTGACGCTGTTAGTCAACCGAATGACGAGGATCCTCAAAACGCTGACGATTCGGTTCAGTCAACTGAACAAGCGGTCGATGAGAACCTAGATCCTAGTACCGATGGCAACGAGCCTAGCACCGAGGATCAAACGCCTAGCTCAGAGGATCAAGAACCTAGCACCGAGGTCTCCGAATCGAGGTCTGATGGGGACACAACTGACGAACCTAAGACTGATGATGACGAGAAGAAAGGAGATGACGACAAGAATGACGACAGTAAAACTTCGTGAAGTTCTTGGAACCTGTAAGATATTTTCTTACATGGAAACAGAGTTCATCAAGCCTGTCGCCGCTAATCTTGATGAAGAGTTTCTTAGGTTCTATGGACAGCGTGTCACAGATTTTCTTGCAGTTGGCACTGACGAGTATCCGCTGACAGATGACCAACAGAAGGTACTCGCCAAACTTATTGAATCCTATTATGCAAAAAAATGGGATTCTCTGAATCAGTTTATTAGTAGCAATTTGAAGCCTTGGATTGCTAATCACAAAGAGACACTCACCGAGTATGGAAAGGAAACTCAGGTTGATGACTCTGGAAAAGACGAATATAGTCAAACAAACGGTATTGCCGGGTTTGATTCCACAACTTTTTCAGATGATTCTAATGAGATTCACTCTACCACGTATGGTAAAGGTCAGAAGACAGGAAACAGCGGGCAGGACAAGGAAACTGTGGATGCTACTGGTAGTAACCCGATTCGTTCAGTCAACTATACAATTCAGTTCTGGACGAATTATGGATTGGATAAGACAGTATTACATGACGTTGCTGATTACTTATCCTTGTTTGTATATGACATTGAAGGAGAATAATTATGAAAGTTGAACAGATTTATGATCTTGCAAATCAGGTTACTGGTGAGGTTCTCGGTAAGACCGATCTGCTGAAAGCAGACCTCTCCAATGTAGTTGATCTTGGCACAGAACTTGCCAATCTTGGCACCAATGCCGTTGACAACTACGTGAAATCTCTCGTTGACCATATCGGTAAGGTTGTTTTTGTTGATAGACCTTATGCTGGTTCTGCACCGTCTGTACTTATGGACGGTTGGGAATTTGGTTCCATTTGCGAAAAGGTTTCTATGGATCAGTATCCGGAAGCCCAGAAGAACGCATCTTGGGATCTTCAGAACGGTCAGACCTATGATACCAATGTTTTCACTCAGCCAAAGGCATCTGCTAAGTTTTTCAACGGCAAGAATTCTTATGAGATTCCTATGTCGTTTGCTTCCAGACAGATTCAGTCTGCATTTTCTAATGCAACTCAGCTGAACGCCTTTTTCTCCATGATTGAAAATGGTATTCAGAACAGCATGACTGTCAAGGACGATGCACTCATCATGGCTACCATTAACAACATGACTGCCGCTACTCTTGCAGATGGCAATGCTAATCGTGCTATCAATGTACTTGCTCTGTACAATGCAAGATTCGGCACAACTCTTACTGCTGATAAGGCTGTTACGGATAAGGAGTTCATTCGTTATACTGCTTTCATTATGGGACTGTATGCTTGCAGACTGGGTAAGATTTCCACACTGTTTAATATCGGTGGCAAGGAAAGATTTACTGCTCCGGACAGACTGCACGTTGTACTGCTTGACCAGATTGCTCATGCGGCTGATGCTTATCTTCAGTCTGATACTTATCACAATGAGTTTGTGAAACTGCCTAATGCAGAAATCGTTCCTTATTGGCAGGGTTCTGGTACTGATTATGCGTTTGATAAGACGTCTTCCATTGACATTTCTGTTGATGGTAATACTGAAGTTAAGAAGTCTGGTATCATCGGTGTGATGTTTGACCGTGATGCTCTTGGTGTTACTAACCTTGATCGCAGAGTTACTTCTCAGTACAATGCAAAGGGTGAGTTCTACAACAACTGGTATAAGTTCGATTGCGGTTACTTCAACGACCAGAACGAGAACTACATTGTGTTCTACGTTGCTGATGCTGCCTGACTGATAACTTAGCCTGTGTCGGTCCCTGGGGTTCAGTCAACTGAACCCTGGGGATTTTTCAGATTGAGGTGCTGATATGAAAATGCTTTTTTACAAGGTTCAAGACGAGCGAAATCGTATTGATAAAACTCTCGGTGATTCCCTTGAACTTGATGGTACGTTGAGAGACTCCACCAACATCTGGAATCCTGAGATCATGGTACGAGCTGATGAAGTTAAGGAATATAATTATTGCTACATTGAAAAATTTCATCGGTTCTATTTCATTGAGAGTATGCAACAGCATAGGAACTTTGTTGTTACTATCCGAATGACAGAAGATGTGTTAATGACTTATAAAACTCAGATTGAAAATCTTGTTGTT
>CAZCRO010000119.1:0-3599 GCA_964501115.1 uncultured Oscillospiraceae bacterium | reverse complement strand
ATTAACATGGCAAACCTGAAGATTAAGCTTGTTAAGAGCCTGAACGGCCGTCTGGTAAAGCACATCGCTACTGCAGAGTCCCTGGGCCTGCGTAAGATTGGCCAGGTTACCATTCAGCCTGACAACACCCAGACCCGCGGCAAGATTGCTAAGATCGGCTACCTGCTGCAGGTTACCGAAGTTGAATAAGGAGGAGAACAGAAATGAAGCTCCATGAACTCTCTCCTGTCGCAGGCTCTACTTTCGAGGGCAAGCGCAAGGGCCGTGGTATCGGTTCCGGAAACGGTAAGACCGGTGGCCGTGGCCACAAGGGCCAGAAGGCCCGTTCCGGCGGCAAGGTTCGCGCCGGTTTCGAAGGCGGCCAGATGCCTCTGGCTCGTCGTATCCCCAAGCGTGGCTTCAACAACATTTTCGCCAAGCCCCTGACTGCTGTCAATGTGGGTCTGCTGAATGGTTTTGAAGATGGCGCTGTGGTGGATGCAGCTGCCCTGATTGAGGCAGGCATCATTTCCGAGTGCGCCTATGGCCTGAAGGTTCTGGCTGGCGGCGAACTGACCAAGAAAATCACTGTTAAGGCCGCGGCTTTCTCTAAGTCTGCTGAGGAAAAGATTGAGCAGGCAGGCGGAAAGGCCGAGGTGGTGTAAGTGTTGGATACACTTAAGAATGCATGGAAGATTCCTGAACTTCGCAAGAAGATCATCTTCACTCTGTTCATTCTTCTGATTTATCGGGTAGGTAATGTCATTCCTGTCCCCTATATCAACACCGCCAATCTGGCAAACTACTTCGACAGTGTGCTTTCTAGCACTATCCTGGGTCTGTACAATGCAATGTCCGGTTCTGCTTTCTCCAGAGCAACCGTTTTTGCACTGGGTATTCAGCCCTACATTAACTCTTCCATCATCGTTCAGTTGCTGACCATTGCTATCCCCGCTCTGGAGCGGATGGCAAAGGACGAGGGTGAAGAAGGAAAGAAGAAGATCGCTAAGATCACCCGGATCACCACCGTTGCTCTGGGTCTGCTGATGGGCTGGGCTTACTACCAGATGCTCGTCAACTACTCTTCCTCCGGTTTCTCCATCATCAGCCAGCAGGGCTTCCTGCCCGGTCTGGTCATTGTTCTGACCTTCACCGCAGGTTCCGCCTTTGTTATGTGGCTGGGCGAGCAGATCAGTGAGTTCGGCATCGGCAACGGTATCTCCATGATCCTGTTTGCCAACATCATCTCCGGTATCCCCGGCATGGTGGGCACGCTGGTTTCCCTGGTCTGGTGGCAGATGCTCATCGTACTGGTTGGCATGGCTGCTCTGATCCTGTTCATCATCTTTGTGGACAATGCTGAGCGCCGCATCCAGATCCAGTACGCCAAGCGGGTTGTTGGCCGTAAGGTTTATGGCGGCCAGAACACAAACCTGCCCATCAAGGTTTCTATGTCCGGCGTTATGCCTGTTATCTTCGCTTCTTCCATCTGCTCTCTGCCTGCCACCATCTGTGCCTTTACCGGCTCTACCAGTGGTTGGTGGTACGAGAACGTTTGGAGCTCCACGAGCTGGTTCTACGCTGTGATGTATTTCCTGATGATCTTCTTCTTCAGCTGGTTCTACTCCACCATTCAGTACGATCCTGTGGAGATTGCCAACAACCTGAAGAAGAATGGTGGATTCATCCCGGGCTTCCGTCCCGGCAGACCCACCGCTGAGTTCATTCAGAAGGTCATCAACAAGATTGTTGTTTTTGGTGCTGTTTACCTCAGCGTGGTGGCACTGCTTCCCATCATTGCCGGCAACCTGATGTCCGGTGTGCGGAACATGGCCATCGGTGGTACCTCCGTCATCATCGTTGTGGGCGTTGCTCTGGAAACGGTGAAGGCTCTGGAGGCACAGCTGCTGATGCGGCATTACAAGGGCTTCCTGGACTAAGTACAGGAGGTGTGGCAGGATGAATCTCATTCTACTGGGCGCTCCCGGCGCTGGAAAGGGGACTCAAGCGGAACTGCTTGTAAACAAGCTTTCCATCCCCGCCATCTCTACCGGGAATATGCTTCGTGAGGCCATTGCCAATGGCACTGACCTGGGTAAGGAAGCAAAAAAATACATGGACGAAGGTAATCTGGTTCCCGACGAGCTGATCCTCGGCATCGTTGCGGAGCGGGTTGCAAAGGACGATTGTGCCAACGGCTTTATCCTGGACGGGGTGCCCCGCACCCTGGCCCAGGCAGAGGCTCTGGAGGCAAAAGGCGTTCGGATTGACCATGTGATTTCCATCGAGGTTGACGACAATGCTATCGCTCAGCGTATGGGCGGTCGGCGGGTGTGCAGCAAGTGCGGCGCCAGCTATCATGTCGTTGCCAAGCCCCCCAAGCAGGAAAATGTCTGTGACAGCTGCGGCGGTGAGCTGGTCATCCGCAAGGATGACGCCCCCGAGACTGTGCTGAAGCGACTGGAAGTGTACCATGCTTCTACGGAAGTGCTGAAGGACTTCTACGCAAAGCTGGGTCGTCTGTGTGTTGTAAACGGCAACCAGTCCATTGAGGGTGCTAACGAGGAAATTCTCAAGACTATTGAGGCAAAGGCATGATCACGATCAAAAATGAACGTGAAATTGCGTTGATGCGTCAAGCGGGCAAAATCACAGCGGCCGCCAGGGAACTGGCCGGCTCGCTGGTGAGACCCGGCGTATCCACCAAGGCGATAGACCGAGCCGTTCACGACTTTATTGTCAGCCAGGGGGCGAAACCGTCCTTCCTGAAGCTTTACGGCTTCCCTGCAAGCGCGTGTATCTCTGTAAACGAGGTTGTGATTCACGGGATCCCCGGGGGTTACATCCTGCAAGAGGGCGACATTGTTTCCGTTGATGTCGGCGCATGCTATAAGGGATTTCATGGAGATTGCGCAGCAACCTTTGCCTGCGGTGCCATCAGCACCGAAGCACAACGGCTGATCGATGTGACAAAGCAATCCTTCTTTGAAGGAATGCGCTTTGCCAGGAAGGGCAACCGTGTGCAGGACATCTCCCATGCCGTACAGACGTACGTGGAGTCTAACGGTTTTTCAGTTGTTCGTTCTTTCGTTGGTCACGGCGTAGGACGACAAGTGCATGAGGAGCCAGAGGTTCCCAACTTTGGAGCCCCCGGCCGGGGTCCCAGACTGTTACCCGGTATGACCATCGCCGTTGAGCCCATGGTGTGCGAAGGCACCTATGAGGTAAAGGTCCTGAAGGACAAATGGACGACGGTTACAGCCGATGGTAAGCTGGCTGCCCACTATGAAAATACTGTACTCATCACCGACGGCGAGCCGGAAATACTCACCGTCACCGAAGGACTTTGACTATGGACCCAGCGATATCGAATATCAACATTTCGGATGTGGTAGTTTCCACACAAGGCCGGGACAAAGGCGAGTGGTTCTATGTGATAAGCATGGATGAGACTTTCCTCTACCTGGCAAACGGAAAGGACCGTACACTGGATAAGCCCAAGCGGAAAAAGCGTAAGCACGTAGACAAGGTCCTTCGCTCTGAGACCAGAGTTGCGGAGCATCTTCGCTCCGGCGACAAAGTGCTCAACGGCGAATTACGAAGAGATCTGGCGTTCCTCG
>CAZCRO010000118.1:0-3612 GCA_964501115.1 uncultured Oscillospiraceae bacterium | reverse complement strand
AACCCCCAACCCTCGGAACCGGAATCCGATGCTCTATCCATTGAGCCACCGGCGCATATCCATCTTGCCAAGGTATTATAGCAGACTTTCCGCATTTTGTAAAGGGGTAATTGCGGAAAAATTTGCCGTACAGGATGTATAAGGGAAAATAAATCCCAACAGGTATTTTTATATCGGTGCAATACTTTACTGATATTGGTTCTTGCTGCTTGGGAGGGGTGCGTTTTTCACCGGCAGTCTGTGGCGCATATCCTTTTGGGTACATGTACTGATAAAACGATTTTTTCTATCCTGGCCACTTGTATTCCAAGACAAATCGTGGTATAATCTGACGATAATAGAGAGATTATATTTTGGGTTGCGTTGCAGCGGATTTTTCAGCAGCGGGACCTGGCAAGGAGGAGTATCCATGAATAAGATCACCTGTGAGATCTGCGGCACAGCCTTCGCTGGCACGTCGGCCTGCTGCCCGATTTGTGGCTGGGCACCGGATGGCAATTCCCAGAATGCCGGAATGGATTTTGAGGAGCTGGATCTGGGTCAGATGCAGCAGGAACCTGCACCCCGGAACAATGGCCGCCGGATTTTTGATTTTGACGAAGCAAATGGCAGTCCTGCCGTTTCGGAGCAGACCGAAGAGGACGATACCGCCTACTATGGCGTTGACACCAATCCGGAGGAGCCCCACCGTACCAATACCGGTCTGGTGGTGGCACTTGTGGTGTTCATTGTGCTGGTACTGCTGGCTACCGGTGTCCTGGTGGTAAAATTTCTGCTGCCTGCCAAGGAAGACAGCGGCAAGAAGGAGACCACTCTGCCTACCATCGTGGCAGAGACACTTCCGGATACCCAGCCGGAAAATACCGAGGCGGAGACCATCCCCTGTACCGCGCTGTTTGCGCCTACAGTGAAAACACTGACCCAGGAGGGGCAGCTGTGGCGGCTGAATGTTCAAATCACTCCGGAGGATACCACAGACGAGATTACCTATGTATCGGAAAATGAGGAAGTAGTAACCGTTACCCCGGAGGGCAATCTGGTGGCAGTGGCCGACGGCAGCACCAATGTGGTGATCAGCTGCGGTAGCCAGACCATTAAGTGCCCCGTCACTGTAGCCATTGAGCAGGAGCCGGAGACAACGGAGCAGACCGAAGCGGCCACCGAGGAAACCGTGCCGGAGGAAACGAAGGGGAACAATACCACCCTGAAGCTGAAGAAGACGGACATCACCTTCTCCCGCCTGGGCGTGTACACCACCTTGCAGCTGGACTGCGACCTGACTGCGGAAGAAGTTACCTGGAGAACCAGTAACTCCGCCATTGTCAATGTAAACAATGGTGTGGTTACGGCAATGGGCCCCGGTGTTGCAAAGATCACCGTCACCTACGGCGACCAGCAGGTAAGCTGCATCGTCCGGTGCAAGTTCTGAGAACGTTTCTGCGTCATCAGCAGGAAAAAGCTTTTAGCCGAGCCGGGGCATCTGCCCCGGCTCGATTTGCTTCAAGCATCCAAGTCAGGTGTAGCGATTGCCTGTACGTGGATGCTTATTTTTCTTTTCTGCCCATGGAATGGACATCTATTGTAACGCTGCAAGAACTGTGCAAACATACCCTGTGCCCATCTTGACATTTCTGTGTATTTGTGAGAAAATAGATAAGTTAAATTTAGAAATAAGAGAGGCTTTCTTATGAAGCAATCCAGAACAAATACCTGCGGCGAGCTTCGGCTTTCTGATGCAGGCAAACAGGTTACTATTGTTGGTTGGTTGGAGAATGTGCGGGAAGTAGGCGCAAACTTTGCCTTCCTGGTTCTGCGGGACTACTATGGCACCACCCAGGTGGTTGTAGAGACCGAGGAAATGATGAAGATCGTAAAGGGGATCAACAAGGAATCCACCATCTCCGTCACCGGCACCGTGCGGGAGCGGGAAAGCAAGAATGCCAAGCTGCCCACCGGTGAAATTGAAGTGGTGCCCGAAAAGATCGAAGTGCTGGGTAAGTGCATCCACAATCAGCTGCCCTTCGAGATCAACAAGAGCCGGGACGCAGATGAGAATACCCGTCTGAAGTACCGCTTCCTGGATCTGCGTAACCCCGCTGTCAAGTCCAACATCGTGCTGCGTTGCCAGGTGGTAGCCGAACTGCGCCGCCTGATGACCGAGCAGGGCTTCCTGGAGATCACCACCCCCATCCTGACCTCCTCCAGCCCCGAAGGTGCCAGAGACTATCTGGTTCCCGCCCGGAACCACCCCGGCAAGTTCTATGCGCTGCCCCAGGCTCCCCAGCAGTTCAAGCAGCTGCTGATGACCTCCGGCTTCGACCGCTATTTCCAGATTGCTCCCTGCTTCCGGGATGAGGATGCCCGTGCAGACCGTACCCCCGGCGAGTTCTACCAGCTGGATATGGAAATGGCATTCGCCTCCCAGGAAGATGTCCTCACCGTTCTGGAAGAGGTGCTCTACCCCGTTTATGAGAAGTTCGGTAAGTTTAAGCGGATCTCCCCCGCTCCCTGGAAGCACATTCCCTTCAATGAAGCAATGGAACGCTACGGTTCCGATAAGCCCGACCTGCGGATTGATCTGGAAATCCAGGACATCACCGAGCAGGTGCAGGGATGCGGCTTTGGCCCCTTCGAAGGCAATACCGTCAAGGCAGTTGTGGTACACGACTTTGCACAGGCACGGAAGTGGATTGACAAACTGCTGACCGATGTAGAAGTACAGACCGGCAACAAGGCTTGCTGGGTCAAGGTAGACGATACCGGTGCCCTCACCGGCGGTGTCAGCAAGTTCCTGCAGGATTGCGCCCCTGCTCTGACCGAGAAGCTGGGGCTGAAGCCCGGTTCCTTTGTCTGCATGGCTGCTGGCAAGAAGACAGCCGCCCAAAAGACTGCCGGCGTGATCCGTACTATGCTGGGCAAGCGGGTTCCCGGCCACTTCGACGAAGAGCAGTACGCTCTGTGCTGGATTGTAGACTTCCCCATGTACGAGATGGGTGAGGAATCCGGCCAGCTGGAATTCTGCCACAATCCTTTCTCCATGCCTCAGGGTGGTATGCAGGCACTGCTGGATGCCGAAGGCGATACCGAAAAGCTCCTGGCTATCAATGCTGACCAGTATGACCTGGTGTGCAATGGCTACGAGTGCGCTTCCGGCGCTGTGCGTAACCACGATCCTGAAATTATGGTCAAGGCCTTCCAGATGGTCGGCCTGGGCGAGGAAGACGTAAAGGCCAAATTCCCCGCTATGTACAATGCCTTCACCTATGGCGCACCTCCCCACGCCGGTGCCGCTCCCGGTGTTGACCGCCTGATTATGATGCTCACCGGCGAGGAGAGCATCCGGGAAGTCATCACCTTCCCCATGAACAAGAACGCCCAGGATCTGATGATGGGTGCCCCCAGCTATGTAGAGCAGAAGCAGCTGGATGATGTACACATCGCCCTGAACGTAGAAGAGTGATTTCTTCCGGGGGCAGCCGATTGAAAACGGTTGCCCCCGATAAAAATTTTTCTTGCTTTTTTCATAAATATGTGCTATCCTGTATGCGTAAGTCCACATGCCGGTGTGATGGAATGGTAGACGTAGTGGACTCAAAATCCACCGCTGGCGAC
>CAZCRO010000117.1:0-3640 GCA_964501115.1 uncultured Oscillospiraceae bacterium | reverse complement strand
AGGCCCGCCGCGATAAGCGCCGTGGCTCCAACTGGAAGCTGTCCGCTCCCAGCGTTGCGGTTTGCCCCAAGTGCGGTGAACCCGTAATGCCCCACAGAGCTTGCAAGGCTTGCGGCACCTACAACGGCCGTCAGGTTCTGGCTGTTGAGGCTGAGTAAGGCACAACGCGGAAATGTAAGAGGAAGGCGGCTTGCCTTCCTCTTTTTCCATTTTCCGGAAGTTGGCTGAAAAAGTTTACAAACATTTCTTGCTTTTCCACACTGTGTGTGTCATAATAAAAAAAGTTATCCGTACTTTTCCAAATCAGAAAGGAAGTGTTCCCCATGGCAAAACCCTTGGTCGCCATCGTTGGACGTCCCAACGTGGGTAAGTCCATGCTGTTTAATAAGCTCACCGGCCGCCGTACCTCCATCGTTGAAGATACGCCCGGCGTAACCAGAGACCGGATCTACGGCGAGTGCGAATGGTGCGGCCGCACCTTCTCCCTGGTGGATACCGGCGGTATTGAGCCCAGCACCGACAATGATATGCTGCGCTTCATGCGCCGTCAGGCAGAAATTGGCATTGAACTGGCCGATGCCATCATCATGGTGGTGGATGTACGTAGCGGCGTCACCGCAGCAGATGAAGATGTTGCCACCATCCTGCGCAAATCCGGCAAGCCGGTCGCTCTGGCTGTAAACAAGTGCGATTCCATCGGCCTGATCAACCCGGATGTATACGAATTCTATTCCCTGGGTATCGGGGATCTGTTTGAGACCTCTGCTGTTCACGGGCACGGCACCGGCGACCTGCTGGACTGGGTTCTGGATAACATCCCGGAGGATGACGGCCAGGACGAGGATGAAGGAATCATCCATGTGGCCATTGTCGGCAAGCCAAATGTCGGCAAGTCCAGTCTGCTCAACCGAATTCTGGGGGAGGAACGGGTAATTGTTTCCAATGTGGCAGGCACTACCCGAGATGCTATTGACTCTTACTACGAAAACGAAACCGGCAAATACTGCTTTATCGATACCGCCGGTATGCGCCGGAAGAGCAAGGTAGACGATGCTATCGAAAAATATTCCAACATGCGTTCCGTCAGCGCCATTGATCGGGCAGATGTATGCCTGATTCTGGTGGATGCCAACGAAGGCGTAACCGAGCAGGACACCAAAATTGCCGGCCTGGTTCACGAAGCCGGCAAGGCCGCTGTTATCGTTGTAAACAAATGGGATGCCGTTGAGGACAAGCAGACCAATACCATGCGGGATATGGAAGCTGATGTGCGCAACGGCCTGAGCTACATGCTCTATGCGCCTGTTATCTTCCTGTCCGCCCTTACCGGCTCCCGGGTTGACAAGCTGTTCCAGGTGATTCAGGATGTTTACAAGCAGAACACCAGCCGGATCACCACCGGCAGCCTGAATCAGGTACTGGCAGATGCCACCGCCCGGGTACAGCCCCCCACAGACAAGGGCCGCCGCCTGAAGATTTATTACATGACCCAGGCCGGAACCAAGCCCCCCCACTTTGTTATTTTCTGCAACGACGCAAGACTTTTCCATTTCTCTTACCAGCGGTATCTGGAAAATCAAATTCGGGAGGTCTTCGGGCTGCAGGGTACCCCCATCCGTATTACCATTCGCCAGAAGGGCGACAAGGAGGAGTAAGCCGTGGCTGTTTCCATCGTTTTCACTGCAGCGCTTAGCTACCTGCTGGGCAATATCAATGGTGCCGTTCTGCTCTCCCGCATGGTAGCACAGGATGATGTTCGGAAACATGGCAGCGGGAATGCCGGTTTTACCAATTTCTTCCGCAATTACGGTGGGCTGCGCTCCCTGCTTGTCATTCTGATTGACGGATTAAAGGCTGCTGCGGCCTGTGTCATCGGCGGCTGGCTGATGGGCAGATACGGAATGAGAACAGAAGGCATGCTTCTGGGTGGTCTGTTTGCCACCCTGGGACACGACTTCCCTGCTTTTCTTCAGTTGAAAGGCGGCAAGGGCATTGTGTGTGGATTTGCCACAGCACTGGTAACCGACTGGCGCATTGGCGGAATTCTGTTTCTGCTGTTCGGCATCACCTATCTGCTGACGAACTATGTATCCCTGGCATCCATATTGTGCGCCGCAGCCTTTGCTCTTTGTTTTTGGCTGTTTTACCCACACAACCTCTGGATCGGGTTATTCAGTCTTCTGCTGGCTGCTCTGGCCATCTTTATGCATCGGGAAAATCTGATGCGGCTGCTCCACGGAAACGAAAGAAAGACTTACTTCTTTAAAAAGAGATAAATCAGTCCCCCGCAACCAAGTCAATATGCCCTCATCTGCTTTAAGAGGAGCATATCGGCATGGTTGCGGGGGATTTTTTGCTTTCGGTTGGTTTTAGACAAGATCTTTTTCAAACAGCACAACGCCCTGGGCGCTCAACTGCTCCTGCAGTACAGATACCGGAAGCTGCGTTACATCCCGGCACAGTGCCGCAGCCGTTCCGGCTGCCTGTCCGGTCACAGCGCAGCAAGGGATCACCCGCATGATGTCCCACATATCGTCGGTTACAGAGGTACAGCGGCCGGCACACAGCAAATTCTTCATCCGGGGCGAGTACAGCGTTCCAAACGGGACTTCGTACACTGGTCCCCGCTTGCGCCAATCGGAAACCATACCAATGGAATCCGGAAAATGGCAATGCATTTGCCTTTCCTCCAGTGTCGCTGCACCACACAGTCTGCGGTTCATACGAATCTGGGGAATGGAAGCGATGGAGGTAGGTACCAGGCAAGGATCCTCTCCCCTTCTCTTTGCCAAATCATTCAGCACAGAGGTATGGGAGAGTATGGTCATTTCCGATTGTTCTTCACAGCTCAGCCCCCAGAAACGCTTATCTGCCAGGGGTTTGGAGCGGTCTTTATGGGTGGTTTCCTCTGATGGAACATCCGAAAAGCCCATAGGGTTGAGAAAATACCCCTGTTTTCCCAGACCATAATACCAGGCCGCCAGAATATTTCCTCTCTCGTGGCGTGCAGTCGGCGTGCCGGAGAGAGCCGCAATGCAGGCATCTCCCGTGGCATCTATCACCATCTCCGCCTGGATTGCCTGCCTGCCGGAGATACTCTCCGTAACTACCGCAGTAATTCTCTCCCCTTCCACCTGCGTTCCCACCGCATAACAACCATACAGAATGGTCACACCATTCTCCAGCAGAAGCTTCTCTGCCAGCATGGCAAACACATTGGGATTATAGCGCACCCGGAAACGGGGATCTTTTTCTGTGCGGCGGGAAGGATCCTGGCTGTCCAGCCAGTTGGCGGGATATTCATCCTCTGCCCCCAGGGATATGGACAGGCGGAACAGCTCCTCTGCAATGCCAAAGGAAACCTGCCGTCCCATTCCATCGCACAGAGGAAGGTAATAGGTGATCAGTCCTGCCGTCCCCAAACCACCCAGCACATATTGTTTCTCCATCAGGATCACCCGTTTGCCCAGCCGTGCGGCAGACAAAGCGGCGGAGATTCCAGCGAAACCTCCGCCGCAAATCAACACATCGCAGCTATGGGAAACGGGGGTATCCAGATGCTCATAGATGACCCCGTTCATAGGATCAGATCCGTGCTACGCCGGTTCTGCGGGCGGCATCGGCAACGGCCTTTGCCACG
>CAZCRO010000116.1:0-3673 GCA_964501115.1 uncultured Oscillospiraceae bacterium | reverse complement strand
GATTGATAATCTCCTTCAATAATATTTTGACCTATTAAAGAGCCAATTATTAATGATAAATCCTTGCATTCCTTTATTGATAAACCAAATATTTCAATATTATAGTAATTATATAAAGGTTCTATATTTTCATAGAAAACTTGTTTTTCCCGAGGCTGTTCCTGAACTATTACAACTCGTTTATCATTGTCATTTGTAGAATATTCCGCTTTAACTTTATAATTTTCACTTGAATTGTCATCTATTAGTTTTTTAAGATATTTAATTAAAATAGATTGTTTCATTTAAGTTTAGTCCCTTTCACTGCTAATTGTTTAATTATCTTTTGATTTTTATTCCAAGTTTTAAGAAACCATTTATTCCGCGTTCCTGGTGTAGTCCAGTTAGTATTAGCATCATCATAATTCCATACATCACTTGCATAAAATGTATCCGAGCCTATTTCATAGCCATTATTAATTTTAATAACTCCAGTACCACGAAATCCACTTGATGCTACTCTCATAGTTCTAGTATCTGATGGAATAACTTGAATTGACATATCTAATGTTTTCCTCGCACAAGTCCACATTACTTTATCACTATATTCTTTTAAACTTGAATTTAATTTAGGATTAATCTTATATCTCATTTTATAACAATGACTTTATTTTCAATTCTATTAAATAACCATTTATCTTTAACATACAAAATAGTATGAAATTCAGTATCAACTTTATCAACTTTAATTTGGTCTCCTACTCTAACATCTACCCAACGAGGTAATTGATAATAACCAGTTGCTTCTCTTATTGTATCTATATCAAAATTTATTTTTAAATCTCCATTATAAGGACATACTTTTACTTGTATTTCTTTATAATTTAAATCATCATAAATTTCATCAATATCATCTCGGTTATATTGCCTTAAAGTTCCCTTAAATCCATTTACTAAAAACATTTAATCACCATAAGGAATATTTAATCCCATATTTTCGGTCATAGGTGCTCCTCTATATAAGTAACCATTATTTCCTAAAATTCTTAAAGCAAGTGTCGAAATATCAGTAATTAAATCTGCTTCCATTTCTCCTGCTTTTATATGTTTATCAGTATTTAAAAAAGGAATGTCATGTTCTAACATAAATCTTAATTGTTCCATTGATGCATTCTTAACTGGTAAAGGAGCAGTCATTTCATTCCAACTGCCCCTTAAACTTAATCCAATTTGTGAGTATATCATTTCACATACTGCATCAATTTTCCAAGTTGGAATATCTAAATTTGCATATTCCGAATATTTATTTTTAAATTCATCAGTTGTGAAATATGCCATATTATCACCTCACTATGCTATTGTTATAGTACCAGTTAAAGCATCTGAATAGTTGCCATAAGCATCAATGCCATAAACTGCAACATTATATTCCCCTGCAGTAGTTGGTGTTCCTGTAATTTGACCACTTGTTTCATTTAATGATAAGCCAACTGGTAATCCTGATGCTTCATATTTAACAATATTAGTTCCAGTGAATGCAGTTGTATGATTATATTCAGTATCAACTGTACCTTTATCAAATGAACCTTCAGTTAATTGTGGAATTTCATTTACAAGTTTAATTAATCCTTCACTTCTTACAACTTTTGCTCCGAACATAATATTTCCCTCGCAAACGAAATAACCTGGGAATGAAGGGTAATTTCCAGCATATTGTGCTAATGAACTCCAGAAAGTATCTCCAACAGTTGCAACTTCATTTCCGAAGAAACCTAAAGTATTTGAATCTTTACCATTAACTTTTAAAACATTTGAATTAACTGGGAAGATATCTACACCATAAGCATTTGCAACTTCTCCTTCATCTACTCCTTCAACTCCTGCTCTTGTTTCATATTTTAATATAGATGTAATTTGTGAAACTAAATAAGCATATTGGTCACTTCTTAATGCTAAGATATAACCATTTCTTATATTTCTATCAAATAATTTTGCTTTTAAATCATTTAATGCTTCAATTACTTCAGTACCATTTGATGGAGCCCATTTAGTAATTTGACCTTCAGTATAAGCCATTGAGCCATCTTCTGGACCAATTATTGATGAATTTAATTTTCCGAAACCATATTCATCAATTTGATAAGCAATATCACTATCTTTAATTTCTAATTGACCTTCTATTGCTCTTTCGATTCCACTACCCATAACAACTGGACTAATTCTAAATGAGTAATCCATAGGTAATTCAGTTAAATCAACTTTAACACTGTCATAATTTGCAAGTGTTGATTTAATTCCTTCATTAGATATTTCAACATTACTTCTAACATTGATTCCTGTTGATTTTTGTTTAATAACTTCAATTATAGGCATTCCACTTCTTTCTGCTTGTAAATATGTTCTATCAAGCATTTTGTAGAATGTACTTTGATATACAAGGTTTGCATAAGTTCTTTTCATAACGCCTTGTAAATCTAAATTTACACCAGTAAAATTCATATTATCTCCTCCTTTTATTTAATTAATAAATCATTTATTGATGTGTTCCTTGATATTTTGATATCTTTTCCTTCAGTAGAATTAACTACTGGTTCATTAGGTGCTATATTATTTGGAAAGTATGTATTTTTAAATTTAGTCGCTATTTCATCTATTGCTTTATTATCATCTTTTTCATCGCCATACACACTATTTCTAATTTTTTCAATATCATCAAAATCCTTTTCTTGAAAACCTTTGCGAGTTAACTTATTTTCAAAATTAACTTTTTTCATTTTTTCATTTGTATCATTTAAGATTTTAGTTTGATTATTGTAATTTTCCTCTAAAGTCGAGTAATCTTTTTGTAGTTTTTCAAAGTCTGATTTAGCAATAGTATTACTTGTAGCATCCTTAATTTGTTTATCTACATCTTCCTTTTTAACATAGTCCTTGTATAAATCTTGTTGTAATTTCTCAATATCAAAATCATCATTAGTAATTTTTAAATCTTTGTTTGTTAAATAGTTTTTTAATTTTAAATTCATTTTCTTTCTCCTCCTAGGGAAAAAAGTGTTTTATTTAGTGTCGCGACTGATATATGCCTTTTATGAGGGTGTGCCTACCTCTAACCCTTGATTTTAGTCAATTTTCTTAATTCAGTTCTTTCATCAAGTAATCTCAAAATTTTATTTTCAGTTTTTTCAACCATTTCTTGATTTCCAATTTGTGCATATATTTGTTTATCATTTTCAAGTCTACTTAATGAAAGATTTACTGCATTTAATTTTTGTCTATTATCATACATTTTTTCATATTCGGGTCCACTATATTTATCAGTTTCCTCTTGACCATAATAAGTAGTTAATATATGTTTACAATTTGGATGCTTTAATCCACCTTCAACTGCTATATCTAAAGATGGATAACTTAATGATTTTCCTGTAATTGAATAAAATCTACCTTGATATAATTGACAATTAGGGCAAGCATATGGATGAGGTTCTACATAGACAATATCTTCATTTAATTCAACACAAGCATCAAAAGTAGCATTCCATGCGGTGCTTGTTAAATTAGTGTTATATACCATTGAGTTATAATCTGCTATATCATGATAACTAATTATCTTTCCAGTATCTTTAGAGTAATAAGGAACAACTTTTTCAACTTTATCATATTTTGTTACTGCTCTAGTTAAATATGTATCTTTATC
>CAZCRO010000115.1:0-3934 GCA_964501115.1 uncultured Oscillospiraceae bacterium | reverse complement strand
GAACGGCTGCTCAATCTCAGCGGTCGCAGTGCGCAATCTCAGGCGGAATACTCAGAAGAAATGGAAGAAGAGGGAACAGAAGTAGGATTAGTAGCATCAGTTTCTGCTGTGCTGTGAGAGCTACAGGAACCTATTAGGAGAACAAAGATAATCAGAATCCAAAAGATAGGCTTGCGATAAAATGGTTTTTTGAATTTTTCTCCACAAAATGGGCAGAATTTAGATGCAGCGGCAATTTCACGGTTACATCCAGAACAAATTTTGATTTTAGGCTTTGTCATGGCTATTCCTCTTTTCTATAATTCTATTCTGCGATCCTTACGGACACATTCTTATTATATCACACAAATGACTTGTGTCAATCACATAATGTGTTTGCCACAAGGTTTATGAATTCGTAAAATCACGTAAAATATATAATAAGAGGTGAGAGGAATGAAGCCGGAGTATCAGCCAATGTATGAAAAATTTGGATTAAATGTGGTGTATTATCGGAAAAGAAAAAGGCTGACACAGCTTCAATTGGCAGAACTGGTAGATATCGACAGAAGCCATGTCAGTGCAATTGAATTGGGACGAGTAGGCGTCTCATTTGATGTTATATTCAAATTGTGTGAGGTGTTGGAGATAACACCAAAACAATTATTTGACTTTCGGGATTAAAAAGGCTGTTCCTAAATGACTGGAAAATTATAAGAGACAGTTGTTGGCCTTTTTTTACTCAGATACATAAAAATCATATTGGACTTCGTGCTCTGATACAGTCACTATTTTGGATTCACCTCGGCTGTTGATGTAAAAGACAGGAGTGTTGCAAAGAGAAATTTTGCAACACTCCTGAATTTTTTTACCTATGATTGGCAACGCTCTGACGAACCAGAGCCCGGTGGAGGCGGGCTTCGGCCAGTTTCAGGTCGGTTTCGCTGGAAGCCTTGCTTTGCAGAATCTGTTCTGCCCGCTTTTGAGAGGCTTCCGCCCGGCTTACATCAATGCTGTCTGCCCACTCAAACGTGGTGGGAACCAGTGTGGCTGCTCCGTCTACAACACTGAGCATACCACCGATGCAGGCGGCTTCCCGGCGGACACCATCGGTGACCACCGTGGCTCTGCCCATGCCCAGGGGGGTGACGAAGTTGATATGCCGTGCCATAATGGCAAGATCTCCATGAATGGAGCGGACAATCAGCCGTTCTGCCTGGCCGTCAAAAATCAGACCATCGGGAGTAACGATTTTCAGGGGGAAAGCACTCATGCCTTCTCACCGCCCCGGTATTTCGCCACCACCTCGTCGATGGAACCGGCGAACAAGAAGTAGGATTCGGGAATATCGTCGTGCTTGCCCTCAATAATTTCCTTGAAGCTGCGGATGGTCTCCTTCAGGGGCACGTACTTGCCCTGATAGCCTGTGAACTGCTCTGCCACGTGGAAGGGCTGACTCAGGAAACGCTGCACCTTACGGGCACGGTTGACCGTCAGCTTGTCCTCGTCACTCAGCTCGTCCATACCCATGATGGCGATAATGTCCTGCAGCTCCTTATAGCGCTGCAAAATGCTCTGCACGGCACGGGCGGTCTCATAGTGCTCCTTGCCCAGAATTTCCGGGGAAAGGATCCGGGAGGTGGAGTCCAGGGGATCCACAGCGGGGTAGATACCCAGGCTGGCAATGCCACGGTCCAGAACGGTGGTGGCGTCCAGATGGGCAAAGGTAGTGGCAGGAGCCGGGTCAGTCAGGTCGTCGGCAGGTACATAAACCGCCTGGACGGAGGTGATGGAACCGTCCTTTGTGGAGGTAATGCGCTCCTGCAGGGCACCCATTTCCGTAGCCAGGGTGGGCTGGTAACCAACGGCGGAGGGCATACGTCCCAGCAGTGCGGAAACCTCAGAACCTGCCTGGGTAAAGCGGAAGATGTTGTCAATAAACAGCAGCACGTCCTGGTGCTTGACATCCCGGAAGTATTCTGCCATTGTCAGACCGGAAAGGCCGACCCGCATACGTGCTCCGGGCGGTTCGTTCATCTGGCCGAAGACCATGGCGGTCTTGCTGATAACGCCGGACTCGGTCATTTCGTTGTACAGGTCGTTGCCCTCACGGGTACGTTCGCCAACGCCTGTAAACACGGAGTAGCCGTTGTGTGCAGTGGCGATGTTGTAAATCAGCTCCTGAATCAGAACAGTCTTGCCAACACCGGCGCCGCCAAACAGACCGATCTTACCGCCCTTTGCGTAGGGGCAAATCAGGTCGATGACCTTAATGCCGGTTTCCAAAATCTCGGTGGCAGGCTGTTGCTCTTCATAGGAAGGTGCGGGACGGTGAATGGGCCAGCGCTCTTCGGTTTGGGCGGCGGGCTTGTTATCGATGGGCTCGCCCAGCAGGTTAAATACCCGTCCCAGGCAATTATCGCCGACGGGAACGGAAATGGGAGCACCGGTATCGGTGGCAATGGTACCACGCTGCAAGCCGTCCGTGGAGGACATGGCAATGCAGCGTACCACATTGTCGCCAATGTGCTGGGCAACTTCTGCCACGATGGTGCTGTCTCCATTGGGAACTTCGATGGCGTTCAGCAGACTGGGCAGCTGATCCTCCTCGAAGCGAATATCCAGAACAGGGCCCATAACCTGAACCACAGTTCCTTTGTTTTTGGCCATAGGATTCAACTCCTTGTCAGGCGGCCGGGCCGCCTAAATTTCTTTCGCAGGATTTAAGAGCCTGCAACAATTTCTGTGATCTCCTGGGTGATGGCAGCCTGACGGGCCCGGTTGAACTTCAGGCTGAGGTCTGCAATCATATCCTCCGCATTCTGGGTAGCAGAGTCCATGGCAGAGCGTCTGGCTGCCTGCTCAGAGGCACGGCTTTCGCACAGTGCGCCGTATACAACACCGCCCAGGTATTCCGGCACAATGGCCTGGAATACCTCTTCAGGCTCTCCTTCGTACAGAATATCGCTGTGTCTGGGAGGTGCATCCGTGGTATCCGGTTTTACCAGAGGCAGCAAGGGCATTGCCGCCGGTGTCTGGGAAAGCATGGATACAAACTCGGTATAGGCAACGTAAACGCTGCTGTAGCTGCCGGCCAGGAATCCCTTGCTCAGTTGTTTGGCAATAGAGAAGCAGTCACCTATGGACACGTTGGCTGCCTCTGCGTAGCTTTCCGTCAGAACGGGAAGCTTGTGCCCCAGGCAGTAGTCCAGCGCCCGCTTGCCAATTGGCAATATCACAGCATCCGGATGCTGTTCAGCCTGCTCCTGCACCAGCTTGAGAACGTTGCTGTTGTAACCGCCGGCAAGACCGCGGTCACCGGCGATGACGATAAATACAGGCTGCCCCTGGCTCCGGGGAGTCAGGAAAGGGGAGGAGAAGTCCCGGTTGGTGCGTACTATATCGTCTATGGTAGAACGGAGAATTTCAAAATACGGCCGGGAAGCCAGCACCTGCGCCTGGGCGCGGCGGAGCTTGGATGCAGCCACCATTTCCATGGCCTTGGTGATCTGCTTGGTGCTCTCCATGCTGCGGATCCGGTTTTTGATCTCCTTGGTGGAAACACCAGCCATGCTGTTTCCCTCCTTTTATGCCGGATTGAACTGTGCTACCAGCTCGTCCAGCGCTGCTTTCAGCGCTTCCTCGGTTTCGGGTTCCAGTTTGCCGGTGGTACGGATGGCTTCCAGAACCTGGGGATGGCGGGCATCCATGTGCTCCTCCAGACGCTGCTCAAATTCCGGAATCCGGTCAACACTTACTTCCGTCAGGTAGCCCTTGGTGACAGCGTAGATAATGCAAACCTGCTGGGCAACTTCCTTGGGGGAGTTGTTTTTCTGCTTCAGAACTGCCACAATGCGCTCACCCAGAGCCAGACGCTGCTTGGTATCCGCATCCAGATCGGAGCCGAACTGGGCAAAGCTTTGCAGCTCCCGGTACTGGGAGTACAGCAGCTTCA
>CAZCRO010000114.1:0-4150 GCA_964501115.1 uncultured Oscillospiraceae bacterium | reverse complement strand
TCCCACCCCTGGTAGAACCAGGGGTTTATATTAAGCCTAAAGGCAACCAAAAAAAGATCTGTCGGCTCCGAAAGAAGCCGGCAGATCTTTTTTCAGTGAGAAAAGTGTTTATTTCGTCATTACAAGGGGTTATACTCCAAAATCAGCTGAAGGGCGGCTTCCACTGCCTGTACTCTCACCTGCTCCCGCTCTCCCTGGAAAAGAAATTTCCTGGCAATGGTTCGGTCACAGTCGCTGTAGCCAACATAAACAAGACCGACCGGGTTCCGGAACTCATCTCCCCCGGGGCCTGCCAGGCCGGTGACAGAAACCGCCACATCGGTCTGCAATTTTTCTCTGACCCCCTGCGCCATTGCCATTGCCACCGGCTGGGAAACGGCACCGTATTGATCCAGCACATTCTGGGGAACACCGAGCAGATGATGCTTGACCCAGTTGGTATAGCTGATGATGCCACCCTTGTATACCTGGGAGCTTCCGGATATAGCCGTCAGTGCCGCGCCAATGCCGCCACCGGTACAACTTTCCGCTGTAGCAAGAGTCTTCCCTGCCAAAGCCTGCAGGACATTACAGCAGAGGCTCGTCATGGTATGCAACCTTTACTTTTTCCACGCCTTCCAGTGCCTTCTGAATCAGGGCTTCCCGATCCAGCTTACGCTCTGCATGGAGCACCTGCCCCAGGGTCGGCTTGGTTTTGGGGTGCTTGGGGGTAAAGACCGTGCAGCAATCCTCATACGGCAGAATAGAGGTTTCCAGTGTGCCGATCTTACGGGCAATAGTAATAATCTCTTCCTTGTCCATACCAACCAGAGGCATGAAAATGGGAATATCCACCACGGCTCCGGTAACCGTCATAGCCTCCATGGTTTGAGAGGCCACCTGACCCAGGTTTTCTCCTGTAATCAAAGCGCCGCAGCCATCATCTTTTGCAATGCGCTGGGAAATTTCCATCATAAACCGGCGCATAATCAGCGTAAAGAATTCCTCCGGGCAATTATCCCGGATTGCTTCCTGGATTTCCGTAAAAGAAACAATATTAACCGTCATCTTCCCGGAATAACGGGTAACCAGCCGTGCCAGCTCCAAAACCTTGTCCTTTGCCAGCTGAGAGGTATAGGGATAGGAGAAGAAGTGCACGGATTCAATCTCCATTCCCCGCTTTGCCATCATATATGCAGCTACCGGGGAATCAATGCCGCCGGAAAGCAGACACATGGCTCTGCCACCCACACCGGTGGGCAGACCTCCGGCACCGGGGACAGCAGGTCCGTGGACATAGGCAGAGAGATCCCGGATTTCCACATAAACCGTATAAGCAGGATGATGTACATCCACACGGCAATCAGGATAGGCTTCCGCCAGGCGGCCGCCAATTTCCTGGGAAATGGCAATGGAGCCCATGGGGAACTGCTTATCGGAACGCTTGGTTTCTACCTTGAAGGACTCGGCACAATCCAGATCCTCACCCAGGTAAGCTTCCACCGCATCGAAAATAGCATCCATGTCCTTGGCGCAGGGGCGGCTGCGGCAGAGACTTACCACACCGAAAATGCTGCGGCAGGCCTCCCAGGCACCTTCCACATCCGCCAGATCGTCCATCGGCTCAACGTAAACGGTGGATTGCAGAATGTATACATCAAAATTGCCATAGGGCTTCATTCTGCGGCGGATATTTTGCCGCAGCTTATTTTCAAACTGACGCTTATTGGAGCCTTTGAGAATAATCTCTCCCAATTTTAAAAGAAAAATTTCGTTCATATGGTTTCCTTCCTGTTTTGCAAATTCAAGTTATTATACCAAATATGTGGATAAATGCAAGCCAAAATCCGGGGTTATCTTCCCAAATTCACAGCACGATACTGAATGGCCTCTGCCAGGTGAGGCAGCTGTATCTGCTCGCTGCCATCCAAATCCGCCACTGTTCTGGCTACCCGGAGAATCCGGTCGTAACTTCTGGCTGTAAGCCCCATGGTATCGAAGGCCTGCTTCATAATAGCGGCGCACTGCTCGTCCAGCCGGCAATATTCCCGCATCTCCTGTGGCCCCATCCGGGCATTGCACATACCGCTGCTGTCTCCGAAGCGCTCTATCTGTCTCGTCCGCGCCTGATTGACCCGATCCTTGATAGCAGCAGACGGCTCAGCCTCTGCCCGGTTTCGCAGATCCTCAAAATGAACCGCCGGTACTTCCACAATAATATCAATGCGATCCAGCATGGGGCCGGATATGCGGCTCTGATAATTTTCTACCGACTGCTGTGAACAATGGCACCGGCCGCTGGGATCGCCATACCATCCGCATTTGCAGGGGTTCATGGCACACACCATCATAAACTCTGCAGGATATGTCACCGCACCGGATACCCGGGAAATGGTCACCTGGCCATCTTCCAGGGGCTGACGCATCAAATCCAGGGAATCCTTCCGGAATTCCGGCAGCTCATCCAAAAACAGAACCCCCTTATGCGCCATGGAAATCTCTCCGGGCTTGGGGTTACTGCCTCCGCCAACCAGGCCGGCATTGGACACCGTATGATGGGGAGACCGGAAGGGGCGGCGGGTAACCAGAGGATTCTGTGCGGTCAGCAATCCCATCACAGAATAAATCTGGCTGACTTCCAAAGATTCCTTCCAGGTCATATCTGGCAAAATCGACGGCAGACGCTTGCTGAGCATACTTTTTCCGGAGCCGGGAGGGCCGATCAGAAGCACATTATGGCTGCCGGCTGCGGCAACCTCCAGCGCACGCTTTACATTTTCCTGCCCCAGCACATCCTTAAAGTCCGGTATGGAATCCTCCCGGCGTTCCGGCACCCAAAGAGGTTCTTCCACCAGCTCTGCCAGGCCATTAAGCCCATCGGCCAATTGGGTCACACTGCATACAGGGAAAACGGCAGGCCCTCTGGCCAGAGTTGCCTCCGCCGCATTTTCCGCAGGGACAAACAATCTCCGGATTCCCGCACGCTTGGCGGCCAAAGCCATGGGCAGCACACCGGAAATACCCCGAATTTTTCCATCCAGACTGACCTCTCCCAAAAAGGCACAGTCACTTCCCGGACGCCGGATCTCCCCTGCAGCAACCATGATACTGAGCAGAATAGGCAGGTCGTAATGGGTTCCGGCTTTTTTCTGGCTGGCGGGTGCCAGATTGACGGTAATACGGCTGACAGGAAAACGCAGACCGCTGCTTTTGCTGGCCGCACGCACCCGCTCCCGTGCCTCTTTTACCGCGGCATCCGGCAGGCCAACAATTTCGAACCCCGGAAGGCCATTGGAAATATAGCACTCCGCCATCACCGGGCTGCCATAAATGCCGGAAATTCCAAGCGTTTGGATGCTGCAAATCATAGCTCCTATCTCCGTTTCCCCCTGGCATGCATAATACCAAGGCTGTATTTTCTACCATAATATCGCATTCAAAAAGAAAATACAATCCCCTTTTCCTTTGCAAACCGTGATTTTGCCTTGTAAGTGGACGATTTCCCCGAATTCCTTTGACCAAAGTGAAAATTTCGGAATTTTGCCCGAATTTGGCTTTACAATTTTGGTGCTATGTGCTAGAATATACGTGCAAAACTTGAATTCCTTAGGAGGTATTTCATTTTGGCAAGAAAATTTAAAACCATGGACGGCAATACTGCTGCCGCCCACGTCAGCTATGCCTTTACCGAGGTTGCTGGCATTTACCCCATCACCCCGTCCAGCCCCATGGCCGACAATGTTGACCAGTGGTCCGCTGCCGGTCGGAAGAACATCTTTGGCGACACCGTAAAGGTTGTTGAGATGCAGTCCGAGGCAGGTGCTGCAGGTACCGTTCACGGCTCTCTGGCCGCCGGTGCTCTGACCACCACCTACACTGCTTCTCAGGGCCTGCTGCTGATGATCCCCAACATGTACAAGATTGCCGGCGAGCTGCTGCCCTGCGTGTTCCACGTATCCGCACGTACCGTAGCTGCCCAGGCTCTGAACATCTTCGGTGATCACTCCGACGTTTACGCCTGCCGTCAGACCGGTTTTGCTATGCTGTGCGAAACCAACGTTCAGGAAGTTATGGATCTGGGCGCTGTTGCCCACCTGGCTGCCATCGAAGGCCGCGTTCCTTTCATCAACTTCTTCGACGGCTTCCGTACCTCTCACGAGATCCAGAAGGT
>CAZCRO010000113.1:0-4199 GCA_964501115.1 uncultured Oscillospiraceae bacterium | reverse complement strand
CTGCCGGGGGTTTTCATTAGTCGGCAAGGGGCTGAACCTGAGATGCTCCAAAATAGCAGGTCACCCGGGTTCCCTTCTTGGTGGCGGGGTCATTTAGGATTGCCTTATACAGTGCCTTGCTTTCGTGGATGACCTCAAACCCCAGAGCTTTCCAGCCTGCCCAGGTGTGGGTTTCTTCGACGATCCCGGCCTCTGCCTTTGCGGTGTTGTGGGTTTTGGCATTTGCCCACGCCATCCGCAGAGCCACGGCGAAGGACTGAACACCCTTGCGAAAGAACCGCCACGCTGCACTCATGATCTGAGAAAGGTTGTACTTTTTCATTCTGTTTACCTCCTGTTTTTGGTTGCCGGTCTTTCCCGGCTGTCGAGGCTCCTTTGTGTTTAGCTGTGGCGGTTACAACAGGCCTTGTTGAAATTGGGCTCCGCTCTCTTAACTGTCTGCATTATATCACTAAATACTGGTGATGTCTATTGACATTATCACTAAATTATAGTGATATTAACTGTGCATTTTGTCACTTGATTTTAGTGACAGCTTGTGCTATAATGTGGACAATGGAGAAGGGGCGTTTTTATACAAGCCGCCCCCGCAGAAAGGAAATTGCACGATGCCGATCAAGTACAAAGTCGATGTACTCGCATCCCTCCGGGATGCAGGTTACACACAAAACCGAATCAGAACAGAAAAGCTGATTGGGCAATCCTACTTGACCCAGCTCCGTCATGGTGAGTTGGTATCATGGAAAGCAATCGAAGTTATTTGCAGATTGCTCCATTGCCAACCCGGTGACATTCTGGAATATCAAGAGGACAACCCCGCCACCGGGGAGGGCTAAGCCATGAAAACCTATACCATCATTGGCGGGGTCAACGGCGTGGGCAAGTCCAGCTTTACCGGCGTTCTCAAGGAGCGCAGCACCGACCTGGGCATTATTGTGGACGTGGACAAGATCACCGCTGAGCTGGGAGCCGGTGCCCTGGCAGGGGGCAAGGCTGCCCTCAGAAAAATCAACGAGTGCATTGGAAAGGGCGTATCCTTCGCCCAGGAAACCACCCTTTCCGGGCGCAAGACGGAGGCCACAGCCAAGCAGGTGGCGGAACTGGGTTACCATGTCCGTCTGTTCTACATCGGCCTGGATACCGCTGCTGAGAGCCTGGCACGGATTGAAAACCGTGTCCGCCGTGGCGGGCATGACATTCCCGAGGACGACGTAGAACGCCGCTTTACCGGCCGCTGGGAGGCTCTGACAAAGGTGCTGCCTTACTGTGACGAAGCGGAGTTTTACGACAATGACAACGGTTTTGTGAAGGTAGCAGAATACCGCAACGGTGAACTGCGCATGATCGGCCGCCACTGTCCCCGATGGCTCACAGAGTTAATGGCCTATATGGAGCAGAGCGCCGCCGAATAACCCACGAAATCCCCCGGTATCAAGGCCGGGGCTTGTTCCATCTTTTTTAGGTCACACTTTCCCACAAAATCCACACTTGTACAAAACTGTGACAAAATTACTGCAAGATACGGGGGATATTTTTTCAGGACTTGGCAAAACTTGGTTTTGAAAACCTGAGAAAACCTGAAATCGTGCGCTGCTTTGACCACCAAAATTGCCCGCAGGGGGTGGCGGGTTTTTCGGAGTTTTTCCTATAAAAACGCCTAAAAGGGGAAAAGGCGAAAAAATGCTTAACTGGTTAAGCTGCCCCCCCGCCACATGAAATTTTCTGCAAGAATACGCAAATGGGGCTGACCTGAATTAAACGCATTGTTTCGGAATATCCAAAAACATCCAAAAAGAGCCAGTAAAAAAAAGGCGAAAGCGCATAGGGGTATCGATCTGACTGACACCCTTTCGACACAAGTGCCGATGAAGTGAGTTAAACTCATATCCTTGTGGGGAGGCTCAGATACTCCCCATAATGGTATCGATTTGACCGACCACATGTGTCAGGGTGTCCAGTCTGCCCGGCTTCCTAAGTTTGACTTAGGGGGTCGTAATCTGATACTGCCCCTTTCCAACAAACAAAAACGAATAAAAGCGAATAAACACGAACATAAAAATGACCGCCACGGCTTCAAACCGTGACGGCCTTTGTCTATTGCGGAAGCAAATGGACAAATTGGGCAGAAATTACAGGATAAAAAACGGATTATTCATCCTGTGGCGGCTGGTATATACCCATCTCTGCAGCAACCATGTACACAAATTCAGAAGTCCATTTAACTATGACCCGTTCGCAGGTATGGCAGTCCATAGCGACCCCGCCCACGCTCTTTTTGCGTGATTTTACTGTGGCGTTAATTGCGTGAATCCGTTCCGCTCCATCTGTAAGGCTCTCAGTACGACTGTACGCCGTTTTTGTGGCTTGGTTGATTAGCTTGCCTATCTCAGTATCATTTTTAATCTGACCCTGCAAGGAACGCCCTGCAAGGTCTTTTACCATGCCATACCAAAAGAACCTCGGTTTGCTCACGCTGCCCTCCTTGCTATGCGTTTTTCAGTAGTTCCGCCGCCCTTTTCATTTTCACGCCTGCCGCTTCCTTGCGCCGCCCATTATTGCCAAAGTTCACCGGGGAACACATCTCCAGAATGCGGTCATAAATTCGGGCGTGTTCCCGGCTTTGGGGGTTCTGCAATTCGGACAAGGAAAGATTCGTGGTGACGATCAGCGGTTGCCCGGAACGATAACGGGCATCTACGACATTGAAAACCTGTTCCAATGCGTATTCTGTTTGCCGTTCCATGCCGAAATCATCCAGTATCAGAAGGGGATAGCGCATCAAATCGGCTATTTCCGCCTGAGATTGCGCACTGCGACCGCTGAGATTGGGCAGCCGTTCCGGCGGGATTGAGCAGTCTCGCCGCTGTCGTTGAGCACTGCGGTAAAATGTGGAGGCTTTCTTTTCCATGAACCAGGAGGCCTGGACCACTGCCCATGTAAATGCCTACAAATACTTTGGTGGTGTCACCCGGATCATCCAGTGTGACAACCTGAAAACCGGCGTACAGAAGCATGGAAAAGATGAGATCGTTCTCAATAAATCCTACCAAGAACTGGCTGAGCACTATGGCACGGCAATTCTTCCTGCCAGAGTCCGTGCGCCCAAGGACAAAGCTGCTGTTGAGGGCACCGTTGGCATCATTGACTATTTTGATGTATGATATAATTAGGCTATACATATTAGAAAACAGGTGCTGACATGGCATTGGATAAAACAGTACAGGTAGAACTTCCGAAACATGGAATAGCATATAAAGAGATTTCCGGTAAGACTTATGTCTACTATGTAACGGCAACCTATCGCAACGAGAAGGGGCAGCCTACCTGCGCCCAGTCTTCCATTGGACGTTTGATGATTTGAAAAACGGACTGGATATGAAGCGTCTACATATCCATACTTCTGAAAGTGCTCAGGGAAAAGTGTTTGTCTCATTCCTTTCCTTGATTGTGCGGGCTTATCTGCTGAAACAGTTGAAAGACTATATGCGGCAAAATGGCCTGACGATCAAGAAGATCCTCTTAGAGCTGGACAAAATAAAGACGATCCAGTACCCAGGCAATGACGAGGAGCGGCTTCTGAATCCGCTTACAAAACGCCAACGGGAGATTTATGAGCTGCTGGAGATACCCGCACCCGAGTGTATGGGATAATTTAGGGCGGGGGGTGTGTTGCAAGGCAATGGAGCAGGATTCTGGCATTCCCATCACCCAGTTGAAAGTGGATGGTGGTGCCTGCGCCAACGATTTTCTGATGGCCTTCCAGAGCGATATTCTGCACTGTGAGGTTCACCGCCCTCAGTGCATAGAAACCACAGCGCTGGGCGCTGCCTACCTGGCCGGTCTGGCCGTAGGCTATTGGCAGAGCCTGGAGGATATACGCAACCACTGGGCGCTGGACAAGGTGTTCACCCCTACCATGGATGCCGCAACCCGGAGAACCAAGCTGAAAGGCTGGAAGAAGGCAGTAAAATGCGCAGCCGTCTGGGGCGAAGAGGACGAGACCGACCTGGAGCCCTGATAGCTCCTACTATATCCCCCCGGGGTATCCACAGAGATACCCCGGTAAAATATTTCAGAAAAAAAGAAAAAAGGGATTGACAAATGAAGAAAACCGTAGTATAATACCCAAGCATTCGGCGAGAGTTGCTGCTATAGCTCAGCCGGTAGAGCGCATCCTTGGTAAGGATGAGGTCTCCAGT
>CAZCRO010000112.1:0-4243 GCA_964501115.1 uncultured Oscillospiraceae bacterium | reverse complement strand
CGGCAGAGTAGGAGCTGTAGTCGCCAAACATACCGGAGTACTCACTCTTGTGCATAATGTGAATGTCCTCTGGGTTCAAACGAATGCCGATGGTAGAGCCTTCCGCATGGAAGTCCGTGGTCTGGATCAGCCACTTGAAGCCCTTAAAATCTACAATAATATCGTAGTTCAGCCCCTTAAAGGTAACGCTGGTAACGGTGCCCACCAGGTGCCCCTGGTCTACAGGCACAATGTCTATATCTTCCGGGCGGATTACCACATCCACAGGCTCATTTTTCTCGAAGCCCTTGTCCACACACACGAAGGTGCGGCCAAAGAAGCGTACCCGGAAGTCCTCCAGCATCACGCCGTCCAGAATATTACTTTCTCCGATGAAGTCCGCTACGAAAGCGTTCTTCGGCTCGTTGTAAATATCCTCGGGCTTGCCGATCTGCTGGATACGCCCCTGATCCATAACCACGATGGTATCGGACATGGAGAGGGCTTCCTCCTGGTCGTGGGTGACGTAAATAAAGGTGATGCCCATCGCCTGCTGGATACGCTTGAGTTCATTCTGCATATCCTTACGCAGGCGCAAATCCAGTGCGCCCAAAGGCTCGTCCAGCAGCAGAACCTTCGGCCGGTTTACCAGTGCCCGGGCAATGGCCACACGCTGCTGCTGACCGCCGGAAAGCGCATCGATGCGCCGGTTTTCATAGCCCTTCAGGCTGACGATTTCCAGCATCTCCCGCACCCGGGTATCGATCTCTTCCTTGGAAACCTTGTTCACCTTCAGGCCAAAGGCCACATTGTCATATACATCCAGATGGGGAAACAGGGCATACCGCTGGAAGACCGTATTGATCTGCCGTTTATAAGGCGGTACATCATTGATCGTTTTCCCATCGAATGTCACCGTGCCGGATGTGGGGGTTAAAAAACCGCCTATAATCCGCAAAGTGGTCGTCTTGCCGCAGCCGGATGGGCCCAGCAAAGTTAAAAATTCGTGATCGTTGATGTAAAGATTGATGCCGTCGAGAATACGCTCCCCGTCGAACTCCATGGTAAGATCCCGGAGCCTGATGAGTTCCTTGGACATTATCCTCCCCCGTTTCTTTTTTATAGAATACAGGTCTGACCCCGCCATTTTCCGACAGATTCAGACACTATAACTATACTGCATTTTCCCCCGTTGTCAATGAATTTTTCATCCCCGGAACAAAATATTTTTATACATCCTTAAAAATTGGCAGCTCTCCCGGAAGGAAAGCTGCCATAGTTTGCGCATTTATTTTCCGTGTATCAGCCGTGAAGACCCCTTGCCTGGCGGGACATATCTTCCACCACAATGTCATAAATTTCCCCAAGCCCCGCGCAGTATTCCAGCACCTTCCAGGGTTCGTTGGTATGATAGTGAATCTTAATGGTGTCCTCATCCCCTACTGCCAGCAGGCAGTCCCCCCGGAAATGCTCCAGGAAATAATCATTTATCGCATCTTCATCCAGGTTTTCCCCGTCGATGAGCAGTTGGGTATCGTAACGGTATTCCAGCATCTTATTGCTCCTTTATTTCATCATCTTATCCACAGCATCGATCAAATCTTCAATGGCCTCCTGGTCTCCTGCCGCTACGGCATCCACCATACAGTGGCGCATATGATCCTTCAAAATTACTTTTCCCGTATTGTCCAGGGCGGAACACACCGCTGCCAGCTGTACCAGCACCTCGGAACAATCGTAGCCCTCTTCCACCATACGCTTCACCTTTTCCAGGTGGCCAATGGCACGGGAAAGCCGGTTGATCACCGCTTTCTGGTTCTCATGTACGTGGCCATGGCTGTGGGGCAGCCCGTGGGCATGGAGGTAAGCATGGTCGTGGGGCTGGGGCGTATTGGCCTCGTGTTCGTGCAAATCAGACATGAAGCATCCTCTTTCCTCGGTTTTCTCCGACTATTATACCCCAAAGTAAAGAAATATGCAAGCCCCTCACCTCCGGGGAGTCTGGCCAAGAATTTCTTTGACATATCCTCTGTAACGCTGTATAATAAATAAAAAAGTACCTATAGGAGGTTATCCCATGCATCTGGATCACGACCATATTTCCGGCGGTGCCCATGCGCATACCCATACCCACGCCGATGGAACCACCCATTCTCACCCCCATACCCACGAAGGGGAGCATGTACACACCCACGAGACCCATGAGCATACCCACACCCACGCCGACGGCACCACTCACTCTCATCCTCACTCCCATGAGGGGGAGCACGAGCACACCCATGACTGCGGCCACGGCTGCTCCGGCTGTGCTACACCCTGCGAGCACACCCCTATGGAAGAGCTGACTGCCCTGATGAAATACATGGTCAGCCACAATGCAGCCCATGCCAAGGAACTGGCCGATCTGGCCGGAAAGCTGGAAGAAATCGGAAAACACACCGCCTATGAACAAGTTATGGCCGCTGTTTCCGATTTTGAGAAGGGCAACATGCGCCTGAGCGTAGTTCTTTCCAGTCTGGCAGAATAAGGAGGAACCAAACATGTGTCTTTCCACCGTTTACCGCAACACAAAAGAGCCGGAAAACATCGTCATGCGTAATGTCATGACCATTGAGTGCCAGGAAGGCACCATCATTCTCACCGATTTGATGGAGCGCCAGGTTGCAATTGAAGGCACCCTGGAAAAAGCCAACCTTGTGGATGGCTATGTGGTGGTAAAAGAATCCAAAACCGCCTGAATATCCGGCAGAGTTTGTTATAATCCCCTCCGGCTTTTCCGCCGATTTTTGCAACCAGGCATGACTCCGGTCATGCCTGGTTTTTTCAAAACAAGTGCCCTGGATCGTAAACAGAGTTGCGCAGTAGCCTGCAAAAGAATTGTCGGGAAAGCCTACAGAGGTTTTCCCGACAGTCTAAAGTCCCCGTCCGCAGTGGACGGGGACTGAATTTATGGCTTATTCCTCTGCGGGTTCTTCCTCTGCTTCCACAGCCACGGGTTCCGTGGTGCGGGCAGCGGGAGTTTCGCCGGGCTCATAGTCCCGGTAGGCCATCAGGCCGGAACCGGCGGGGATCAGCTTACCGATGATTACGTTCTCCTTCAGACCAACCAGATGGTCAACCTTGCCCTTGATTGCGGCATCAGTCAGAACCTTGGTGGTTTCCTGGAAGGAAGCGGCGGACAGGAAGGAGTCGGTTGCCAGAGATGCCTTGGTAATACCCAACAGCACAGCAGAACCTTCTGCCAGGCGCAGGTCAGTTTCACCGGCATCAATGCGAGCCTGAACGGCAGCATTGGCATCCTCAAACTCGAAGTTGTCCACCACGGCGCCAACCAGCAGGTTGGTATCACCGGGGTCTTCCACCCGGGTGGTACGCATCATCTGGCGGATGATAACTTCAATGTGCTTGTCATTGATTTCTACACCCTGCTGACGGTACACAGCCTGAACAGACTGAACCAGGTAATCCTGAACAGCTTCCACACCGGAAATACGCAGAACATCCTGGGGATACAGAGCACCATCGGTGATGGGCTCGCCCTTGAGCACCTGCTTGCCGTGGCTTACCTTCAGACCTACGGAGTAGGGCACCTGATAGACCTTCACCTCGCCGTCCTCAGCGGTAACAGTGATGTTACGCAGGGCAGTACGGTGGCTGTCATCGATGTTGACGATACCGGTGACCTCGGAGATCTGTGCCATCTTCTTGGGACGGCGGGCTTCGAACAGTTCTTCAACTCTGGGCAGACCCTGGGTGATGTCATCACCTGCAACGCCGCCGGAGTGGAAGGTACGCATGGTCAGCTGAGTACCGGGTTCACCGATGGACTGGGCTGCGATAATACCAACAGCTTCACCCAGATCCACTTCCTTGGAAGTGGCCAGGTTCATACCGTAGCACTTGGCGCAGACACCGTTCCGGGCACGGCAGCCCAGGATGGTCCGGATATAGATTTTGTCAATGCCATGTGCCTCGAACTTGGCAGCATCCTCGGGCATCATCATAACATCCTTGGAGTGCAGCAGTTCGCCGGTCTTGGGATCCAGCACATCGTTTACGGGATAGCGGCCACGGATCCGGTTGCCGAAGGTATCGATCACATCGCCCTTCTGGATCACAGCGCCGACCCAAATACCATGGGTGGTACCACAGTTCTTCTCACGGATGATAACCTGCTGGGAAACGTCTACCATTCGGCGGGTCAGGTAACCGGAGTCAGCGGTACGCAGAGCGGTATCGGTCATGCCCTTACGTGCGCCTCTGG
>CAZCRO010000111.1:0-4261 GCA_964501115.1 uncultured Oscillospiraceae bacterium | reverse complement strand
TTGGGACAGAATGCTGCTCCCGTTTTACGCACCAATCTGAATGAATTTTGAAGCGCTGGAACCGATCAATATCATTCACAAAGGAGGATAACTATGATTGCTGTTGGAATCGATGTTTCAAAATCCAAGAGCACCGTTGCCATTCTGGACTCCTATGGAACCGTCCTGGCAACGCCATTCAACATGGCGCATACTCAACCTGAAATGAATGCCCTTGTGTCCAGATTGAAGGCCTTTGACGAGCCTGTAACCATCCTGCTGGAGTATACCGGACACTATCATTATCCTGTTCTGAAAAAGCTTCAGGATGAGGGATTGCCGGTATGTGTTGTCAATCCATACCAGATGAAGAAGTACGGTGATGTGGAGATCCATAAGGCGAAAACAGACAAGAAGGACGCCCTCCGTATCGCAACCTATGCTCTGGAGAAATCCTACAGACTTGTTCCCTACAGCGCAATGGAGCAAAAATATGAGGACCTCAAATTCCTCTCCAGACAGTATCAGCAAAGAATCTCAATGGTCTCAGGATTCAAAGTCCAACTTATCAACCTTCTGGATCAGACTATGCCAGGAATTACGAAAATTCTTGCCCTTAAGAGCCGAGATCCGGAAAAATGCGCCTTATTGCTCTTTATTAAGCGATATAAGTCATTTGATGAGATCCAGCGCATTGGAAAAACGAGATTTCTCTCTACTTACGCAACACTCATGAAGAAAACACCAGACAGACACGCACCTAAGAAAGGTCTGGAAATTTACGAACTGGCCCGTGACAGTATTACTACCCGGGGAGAAGATCCTTACATCTGGGCTGCACAGGACCAGTGTGTCGATCTGTTGGCTGCCGCTCAAAATGCAGCGGATGAAATCATTACGCAGATGCAGAACATTGCGGAAACCATCCCGGAATACAAGGTGCTTCGCGCAATGAACGGTGTCGGCGACCGGCTGGGTCCTGTCATCCTGGCTGAGATTGGAGATATACGGCGTTTTCATAGTGGTAAGGCGTTGAACTCTTTCGCCGGCAACGATGCGCCGCCATACCAGTCTGGACAGTTTGAGAGCAGAAACCGCCATATCTCCAAACGTGGCAGCTCTGCTCTCCGGAAGGCTTGTTTTGAGGTCATGCAGGCCCTTAAACTGACAAAACCTCAGGACGACCCCGTATACCAATTCATTCTAAAAAAAGAACGTGAAGGAAAGCCGTACAACGTAGCCAAGATGGCTGGTGTTAACAAGTTCCTCCGAATCTATTATGCAAGAGCCATGGAACTCTACAGATAGATTAACTTCATTTTACATCGTTTTTCTCTAACTCACAATCTGTTGAGTTTATTTTCTACGCCCTTTTTTAAACAAAAGTCTTGTAAAAACTAGCTTGACAAACATTAGCTAGATTTACTCAGTTAGTAATCTTTCAGTTTCTTCCATGTCCTTTTCAATCAGGGGTCGCATACTGTCCTTGTACTTCGATAAATCAGCGCCATGAAAACAGGACAGTATCCTTGGAATGTATTGTGGTTTTGCCATACCTACTTGCGCAAGAGCCTTAATGCATTGTCTGGCAGTAATCGGTTTTTCATCCGTAATATGCGAAAGATACTCTGATAGAATAATATCAAAGCGGTTATTATCATCCCACTGAGCATTGGCGGCAAGAATGTGCAATGCACGATTTCTTACCAACGATTTAGGATGATTAAGCAGCGAAACAAAGGTATCAAAGTATCCATACCATTCATCGGTATCTTGACTCTCGGATATGATTTTATCAGCAATAGCACAAGCGTATTTATCATCTTTCGATGTCAAATTCGTAATAAGTTTTTCATGCATTAAATCTCATCTCCAATTTCTTATTCGTCAGACTTCTATACACACATGTATTATAACATACATATACCTAATTGTCCCATTCCTAAAATGAAACATTATTATGGACACATTTCCTGCGCTTACACTGCTACGCCCATCATCTTACACCGATAATTTTTCTCTTTGCCGGATAAGTTGATAGCATATCCCATAGAGCGCTCTCCAATACGGCCGCCCACTGCTGCATCTATGGCAAAAATCTCATTCAGGGTGGATTCGCTGGAAATGATGGTCACTTTATCAGCATGGTTGTACCGGTAATTGAGAATTTCAAAGGCCAGGCTGATATCTGCTGCGGTAGGTTTCTGCGTGCCGCCGTCCATTTGCCCAATCTTGAAGAAATCATCGATATACAGCACCTCAACGTTTTTCAGCTCCTGCATCATTTTTTCATACTGTACAGCATCGTTCACTGTCGCTTTCAATTTTACCGATTCATCACGCCACAGCATATACCGCACCCCTTTACCATTGTGCAGCAATGCTCTGCAAATTGCCGTACAGATATGGCTTTTTCCTGCACCGGATACACCTCCGATAAAAAACCAGTTTGCTTCACCGCTGTTGGCAATCTGCGCATTCACATAAGTTATAGCTTTCTGTTTTACAGTTTGCTGCCATGGCGCTGTGTCCTCGTACGTATCAAAGCTGTATCTGCCAATCACATCCCGCAAGCCGCTTTTGTACATACGGGCAATATTGCGGCGAATGGGCATACATTCACATTCATAATCTACCCGTGTCCAGTAGCCGAATTCTGTCCATACTGCTTTAGCTATATAGCCTTTGTTCTTGCATTTGTCACATGTATAGCCATCCTGTTCATGCAAATTCCCTTCCCGTTTGTTGTACGCCTCTGCCATATAAGTGTAATGGTGTTCCATCATATCCATTTTGTCTGCTGCCGGCAATACTGTACCATCACAGGCACAATCCAAATTCCGGTTTAATGTTTCTTTCAGTTGTTCCATCCAGGTATCCTCCTTTCGTGTGCGGGGCATTGTTATATGCGCCTTTGGCTCTATTGCGGCTATCTGCACGATTCCATTGGCGCAGCGCCGCTTTCCAGTCCCGCATTTTGTTTTTGCCTACCATCCAGCCATTGGCAGTATAATAATCCATGAAATGTGCTGCATCGATCTGCAATGCTTTTTCAGCAATATAGTCTGCCACCTGTGCGTGGGTAGGCGGTGTAAACCGCACTGCTGTCTGTTTGATATTTACATTCTCATTCTCATTCTCATTCTCATTAGCATTCACATTTTCATTTACATTAGGTTTTGTCTCGGTTATACTTTGGTTCACCATTGGTTCTGCCTTGGTTTCGGTATGGTTGTCCTTTGGCTCTGCATTATTTTTACGAGGTGCCCCTCCTCTTTTCCCGTTTTCACGACGCTTGTTATTGGCGTCAATCTGCGGTTTTGCCTGTGTAAATACCATCTTCACCAGCACATCCTCATCCTCTGCCGGCTCCACACCGTAAAACCCATATTCACAAATGGCTGTATATGCCCTGCATCGCATTGCAGCATCGGGAATCAGGTTTACCACGTCGTAGAAAGAACGGTAAAACACAAAGCTGTTTTCATCATTTTGCTTTTTACTCATTTACGCCTCCTTTTCATGCATATCACGCAACTTTACAAATCATTCACCTTGCTCATTATGCAAGTTATATTACAGCACGATTTCGTTTCTGTCAATACCCATATGCAAGATTTTTTCTTTTTCAAACTTTTTCTTGCATTGTACGAAAGTTTTGTATATGATATAGTTATGAAGATTTGATGTTATGAGGTGAATCACATGGATGACGCATTGAAAACCATGGGGCAAAAAATATATACTGCCAGAAAAGCAGCACACATGAGCAGAGCAGAGCTGGGCAAACTGGTGGATCTGCACGAAACCACCGTAAAGCGCTACGAAGACGGGGATATCAAAACTCCTAACCTAACCAATCTGCGTGCCTTTGCAAAAGCATTAGCCATTGACTATCATTATCTGGTTGATGATTTTCTGGGGATGGGCGAAAGTGGTTTGCAGGAAGAAATGATTATCCAATTTTCCAGCACAGAATTGTTTCTTGAATGGAGCACCATTATGGAGAAATTTAGTTATTTGAACGAAGCCGGAAAAGCAAAAGCATTTGACTATTTAGATGATTTGATTAGCCATCCGCAATATTCAAACAAAAAACCTCTTTAGCGATAGCTATATGCCGCTAAAGAGGTTTTTGCCATTTGAGTCAGTTCTCTATTTTCCTATCAATCACAAAATACGCCACTACCATAAGCACCGACACCGCAAGCCCCAAATAAAACTCCGGGAATGCAAATTCGAGACTATGCTGCACACTGACTTCCCCGGTGATGGTCAGCAC
>CAZCRO010000110.1:0-4311 GCA_964501115.1 uncultured Oscillospiraceae bacterium | reverse complement strand
TTTTTACAATTCAAAAGTTTTACAAAACCCCAAAATCTTCGGATTTTGGGGTTTTGTCCTAGATTCTAAAAAAGTGTTTCACTGCCACAGAGTATTTCTTTTAAAATCCGGTATAACAATGTCAGGATTTTATGGGCTGTATCGTATTAAGGGAAGAGAGCCTCAATACGACAAACGGCAGCCTGGAATACACTCACCATATCAGCTTTGAAGAGACTGATGGTTGGCATCTGGGCAAGAAAATTGTCTTTTCCTTTAACAGCATCAACCTGGGATCACACCAGAAAGCAGGATTGCCTGTACCCTGGGTGGAAGGATACTGGGAGCTGAAATGGACGCTGAGCGGCACCAGCGACAGCATTTCCTTTACGTCCAATAAAAAAATTTGGGGACAGAGATGTGATCCTGCTGGATGTAGAAATCGGACAACTGAGCATGAGAACCCGCTACCAAGTGAAAGATTACTGGGAAGGCCGGAATGAAATGGTGACCCTGCCGCAGGCGGTGCAAGACTTCCCTCCAGCTGACTTATACCCTTGACTATGGCAAAAC
The DNA here is from genome assembly GCA_964501115.1 of uncultured Oscillospiraceae bacterium. Classification (GTDB taxonomy): domain Bacteria; phylum Bacillota; class Clostridia; order Oscillospirales; family Oscillospiraceae; genus Faecousia. The sequence goes on along the minus strand of CAZCRO010000110.1, from coordinate 3,759 downwards.
TGCCTCCATTCCCCGGGAATTTTCTGGGATTGGGGGCGGTTATTCCTGTTTTACATTTTTGAGGGAAAGTACCAGAGCAGATGGTTTATATCCTGGCAGATTATTCAGGATTCCAGCACCCAGGAAGAGCTGTTTGAACAGATAATTTCGATCTGAAGGATAAGACACGGAAGATTAGCAAAGAGAACCCTTAAGAAGAATGCAGTGCAGCAGCGAAAGAGTTTGTTTGACCGCCGACAGCATTACAGCGAAACATATGACCATTTTGTAAAACTTTTTCTATCGTCTTGAAATAGAATTTTTCTACGGGTATAATAAGAAAAATTTCAGGAAATGTGAGGTGAAAAACATGGACAGTAGCAGTTGTAGTTCCAAACGGACAGATTCGGCGTTCTTGTATGGTCAGGGCGTGGGGGGCTGTTGCTTGCCCGTATTTTAACTGTGCCTGTTTGCCAATAGAGAATGCCATTGTTTGAACACAGTGCTACACTCCCATTTTGGGTGTGCAAAAAGCTTGTGAGTCTGACAGTGGTATTTTTATGCCCTTTTTCGGACATGAAGCCCATCCGACTCCTGGATTTTGTACACACACGTGAAAAAATGTACAGGAGGCACAAACAATGAAAAACAAAATCTACGTATCCAGCCCTGAATTCTCCACGCAGATTGTCGGCATTCTCAAGAGCAACCTGACACCCTTGAAGATGCGTGATCAAATCTGCACGTTCCATCATAAGGATATTGCCCTGGCTCTGGAACAGCTAACCCGTGAAGAGCAACTAAAGCTATTTCGCATTTTGCCGGTGGATGATTTGGCCGGAGTGATGGAATATGCCGAGAATAACCTCGCCTGCCTCTCCCTTCTGACAATCCGGCAAAAAGCGGATGTTTTGTCCGCTATGGAGGTCCCGAAAGCAGTTGAAATCTTGCAACAGCTGAGCAGACAGGAGCGTACTTCCCTGCTGGATTTGGTGAAGTCAGAGGTTTTTCAGGAAATCCGGCTGATCTGTTCCTTCGATGATGAGGAAATCGGAAGCAAAATGTCCACGAACTATATCTCCGTCCCCGAACGCTCCAGCGTAAAAGGGGCTATGACAGAACTGATTTGCCAAGCTGCGGAAAATGACAACATTTCTACCCTCTATCTGGTAGACGACGGCGGCACATTCTGCGGAGCCATTGATTTGAAAGACCTGATCATCGCCAGAGAAACCACACCCCTGAGTGACATCACCACCTGTTCTTATCCCTATCTTTACGCCAGAACACCAATTGAAGATTGCATTCCCCTGCTCACAGACTACTCAGAGGACTCTATCCCCGTTCTGGACGATGAAAACCGTCTTCTTGGTGTTCTGACTGCCCAGGACTTTGCCGAGCTCCTGGGGGATGCTCTGGGGGAGGATTACGCAAAGCTGGGCGGCTTGTCCGCAGAAGAAGACCTGAATGAAAGTGTGGGGGAAAGCGTGAAAAAAAGAATTCCCTGGCTGTGCGTTCTGCTTGCGCTGGGGCTGGGCGTATCCGCCACGGTGGGTCTGTTTGAAGGCATCGTTTCCCAGCTCCCCATTATTATGTGCTTCCAATCCCTGATTCTGGACATGGCAGGCAACGTTGGTACCCAGTCTCTGGCTGTTGCCATCCGGGTGCTGATGGACAGCCAGCTGGAGCGGAGCGAGAAGGCGAAACTCGTCTGGAAAGAAGGTCGCATTGGTCTGGTCAACGGTGCCATTTTGGGGCTGCTCTCTTTCTTTGCGATTGGCGGTTATCTCCGGCTGAAGGGTAACACCCTTCTCTTCTCCTTCTGCGTCTCCGGCTGCCTGGGAGGCGCTATGGTGCTTGCCATGCTGGTATCCTCCCTATCCGGTACGCTCATTCCGCTGTTTTTCAAGCGGGTGGGCATAGACCCCGCCGTAGCATCCGGCCCGCTGATTACCACTGTAAATGATCTGGTAGCCGTAATCAGCTACTACGGACTTGCATGGCTGGTTTTGCTGCAAATTCTGCATTTGGCATAATTCACCATCTATTTCTTTTCCAGACCCGCAAACGTGTTGATCCTGACACCTGTAATTGTTGGTATACTCATCCTGACAGACAGCGTGTTCAAGCTGCAGGAGATTCTGGAACTGCGCCCCGGAACTCAATGGCTACACATAGTACTGTGTATTGTGAATATACTGTTTGCGTTGCTGCTGATTGGCAATCCCTTTGAAGGTACCATGCCCCTGATGGTTTACCTTGGGCTGTGCCTGAGCATCGACAGTGTACAAAGCTTGCTGTTTATCCGCCGGGTTGCCAAACAGGTACGGCAATACGCACCCATTGACGCAGATTTTGTAACCATCGAATAAAACCGGCTGTGATCCACCAGGGGAAATCCCCTGGCGGATCCGCAGCCGGTTTTCTCTTTGTAGATTCTCAATTCCATAGTCCTCCCCTGTTCCTGGTTTAGCTTAGCGCGTTTCTAAGCTTCATACGGTACGCACTGGTTTGGTATGTATCCTGCACGTAGCCGGGTAAAATATAGGGAAGCACCATGTTTGCCAGCAGATATCCGACATAGTGGGCAACCTTCCATCCGGAAGCGGCAAAATGGGAATAGAATTGATCAACAATGTCCAGCCTTGTCTCCTGACAAGCCAAAAGCTCTTTGCGCAGGCACATGCAATTCTGCTCTATACCGGCATAACTCGGAACAAAGCCAAGCAGACGTTCCCGCAAAAGGCAGCTATAATCCAATGCAATGACATTCTGACCACCTGGAATGGAAAAATTCACCCAGTTGGCACAAAAGCCCTCCCCAATGAAAAACAGCGTTTCTGCCATAGCACGTTTGCGGCAGCATTCTACATAACTTTGAAGCTGCAAATCCTGCTTCTCTTTCCCCAGGGATAGAAGCAGCGCTTCATATTCCGATTTGGTTTGCAGAAACTCCATATCCACGGCACAGATTTCCTGCATGAACTCCTGCCATATGGATTCCTGCTTCAATTGATTTGCCAGATTTTCCAGCAATTTCATCTTTATCGACTCCTTACTCGTTTGTTCGGCAGTTTTTTCCACCGTCAGGAAGCATCATAGCACAGTTCCCACGAAAAAAATGTCGAAAAATAAAGAGTTATTCAGAAAGATGTATTTAAGTAAACACTACTTTTTATACCTGTCTGTGCACACGCAGACAGGTAGCCTATATAAAAAACCTGAAGCCCCAAGACTTCAGGTTTATGGACTGTCGAAAAATCCCTATCGGCTTTTCCGACAGAAAATATTTTTGATTCTATTTGCAACCCAAGGCTGCAAACTCTGCGAGGCTTTTGGGATAAGCTAAAAATCCTGAAGCCATAAAGACTTCAGGATTTTGGTCCGAGTGACTGGATTCGAACCAGCGGCCTCTTGAACCCCATTCTGAATCCACTCCCGTAATAACGCCTTTTGCGTTTTAAAAACTACAGAAATAGCAACCACAAAGCCCCATAACCATCGGTGCTAAACATCAAATAATGTTTTGTTCGGATTTTGTTCGGAACAAGGCCAGACTACCAACTACAAAGAAATACAGATTGTTCTGACCGTTTCAAAGAAGCAGTGAGAATAGTTTATATATTAAAAGACAATGACCGCACATCTTGAGTGCTATAGCATTTTCCTGATTTCCTCATTTTGAACGGATAATTTCAAAAAGGATTGCCGCCCCTTATTGGGCGGTTGATAAGGTACAATAAATTGCGCAAATTGAAAATGGCAAAAAAGTAGACACGG
>CAZCRO010000109.1:0-4340 GCA_964501115.1 uncultured Oscillospiraceae bacterium | reverse complement strand
GTTCTTTTTTCAGTTTTGTTGAATCAATACTTTTCTTAACACCTTCAGCAATATAAGTGATTTTCAAAATATCGCTGTCAAATTTTGTAACCCCAAAATGTTCCATTGCTTCTTTCAGGTTGTCTTTCATCTGTTTTTCAAGTGCTTCAAGTTTCTTTTTTTCTGTACAGATTTCAGCAATTTTTTTGATTGTTGCAAGCTGCTGATTTTGGAAATTTACAAGTGCTTTTTCTTCATCAACCGCATTTTCGCAATTCTCATAATTTCCTACTTCTTCACATAATTCAGGGCAATCATCCCTTTCGGGGCAACAAACACAACAACCATCAAATTTTTTAAGTGGGCATTCACCTTTACATTTAATCATTTTCATCAATCCTTTCTTTCATAAAAACTTCTTTATACTGAACACCAAAATCAAGTGCTTCATCATGATTGTCAAAAAATAAATCAATTCTATTTTCTTTTATACCACCGCCAACATCTTCGGCTATGTATTCATGACCGTCAATTACAACCGTTGAACCAAGCGGAATTATTTTTGGGTCAACAGCAATTGTTCTTCCTTGTGTTGCTTTTGTACCTGTTTTTGTTATTCCGTCTGATTTACCGCAACATTTTGAACAAGGGCAATATGCAGTAAATTTGAATGTTCCCAAACTTGTTAAAGTTTGTTCCGCAGCGGAAACAACAATTTCAGGTGTTTCTGTTTTACCGCTTTTTATTGCTGATGTTATCACCGTACCCAGTAAATACCCAATCAGGAATGTTGCAACCCAAATTGTGATGCACCTTTTAAATAACCTCTGTTTTTTCGTATTCTTTGAATAGCTCATCTGTAAAATCCCTTCTTTCGTTTAATGTTTTTAAAATCATTTCTTCAACCGTATTTCTGCACATAAGCAGATAATAAAAGCATGGTTTCTCTTGACCGATTCTGTGTATTCGTTTTTTACTCTGTTCAAACAATTCTGATTTATCTGTCAAGGTAAAATAGATGATTTTATTTGCTTTTTGAAAATTCAACCCCATTGCACCTGCTTGATATTGAACAAATGTAATTGAATTATCTTCATTTTCATAAGCGGTTAAATCTTTCACCGAACCATTGATGAATGAAATTGGTTTTTCCAGTTCAACTGCAATTTCTGTTAATGCTTTAACCTCTTTACTGAAATTGTAAAACACAATCAACCTGTCATTGGTGCTTAATGCAATATCTCTAAATGCTTGTAATTTTTCTTGACAAAAATGACCACATAACATTCTTGAATACAATCTTCTTGTTAAAGCATTATCACCAATCAATTCAGTTTCATTTATTGTTACAATACCGCTTTTTCTGAATTTTTTATATTCTTTCGGTGCATTTACATAAATCGGTGTAAATGTTTGTTCAGGAAGTTCAAAACAATCTTCAGTTTTCATGAATACCGCACCATGTTCACGCATTTTCTGTTTTAATCGGTCAATGTTTTTGTATGGGTTTTCTTTATCAATTACTTTGTGAATAAATCCGTCAATTTCAACTGTGACCCAGTTCACATATTGTCTGTTGTATAGTGATTTTGAAATATCCCACCCAAGCAGGTTAATTTGCGACCACAAATTTTCATACTTTCCTGATGTTGGTGTACCTGAAAGAAGAATTACATTATCAGGTTTCATTTTCAGTATGAATTTTGTCCGTTTTGCTGTGTCATTCTGTATCATTGAACTTTCGTCAAGCATCAATGTAAAATGCTCTAATTTCAGCAAATTTGACCGCCTGAATGCAAGTTCATAATTGATAACACCGATTACCGAATACCACCCAATGTTGTTTTGAAAATCCTCAAATTCCTTTTTGTTTGTCAAATTGTATATTTCAATGTTGGAATCGTAATATTTTTTAAAATGTTCAATCCAATCATTGATTTTTGACTTTTGACAAATTATCAGGCATACACCATTTTTTGACCGCATCATTTTTTCAGCACCGACAAATGTTTTTCCCAAACCCATATCAAGGTAATAAGCACAAGTGTCAAAATTTTCTGTTTCCTCTAATGCGGTTATCTGATGCGGATAAAAATTCAAATCATTCATTCAAATCACCCTTTGTTGATATATTCAGCAAGTTTCTTTGGTGAAATATGATAGGTGTACTTGCTTGACATTTTCACCGCAAAACCAAATGGTGCAATACCTCTTTGAAGTGCTACCCTTACAAACTGTTTTGATTTACCAAGCATTTTTGCAGCTTGTTCAACAGTAATGTTTTTCATTCCGAATGTATCAAGGTTTGTTTCATCTTCACACATCAGATAAGCGGTTGAACACTCTAACACATCAGCCAGTTTTTCAACAATTCTTTCTTTGGGTTCGTATTTTCCTGAAAGATATTGACTAATTCCTGATTTTGAAATTCCTGTTAATGCGGAAAGTTCAGATTGTGAAATGCTTCTTTCCGTCATTGCTCTTTTTAAATTACTTGCAAAACTCATTTTGTTTCACATCCTTTCTTTTCTCGTTAAGCTTCCTTAACTTTTGGGGTAAAAAAATATGCAGGTATATCATCTGTTTCAAGATGAAGTGTTTCAGCAGTCTTTGAAATTTCATTTTGCGTGAACTGTGATTTATTATTCAGCCTTTCGGAAAGTGTCACCGTTGAAATACCAATTGCATTTGCAAACATTTCTTGTGTTCCAAATTCCCTGATTTTTCCCCTTAACTTTGAATAATCGAATTGTACCATGTCATCACCACCTTTCAATTTTGTTGAATTATTTTATGTTTTTTAATATGTGTGCAATTATGTCAACAGTCCATCCGTTACCGATTGCAGAATATCTTGAAGTATCACAAACCCCTGCTGTATAATTATCAGGTAATGTTTGCAATCTTTCATACTCTAATGGTGTCAATTTTCTACATCTACCATTCTGAAAGACTTTTTTTTTTTTTTGTAGGTTTCCACCATTGCAAGTTGTTAAAGTGCAACATTTTCCATTTAGATTATAGACTTCTTTCATGTGTCTATGCCCTTTCATTTCAAGGGTACATTGAACCTTTTTGTCATCACCGTTATATGTAAACGATTTATCATACCAATATTTATCAAGAACTTCATCTGCTTTTAGTACAATATCTTTTAAAACAATTCCCATATCTTCAGGTTGTGTCACATTCGGAATATTTGTCCAATATAACCTTTTGCGGTCAGCAGCACAAACAAGATTGCTATTTATCATTATTGGTTTCACTCCCAATAAATCAGAAATTATATCTTCATATTCTTTTGTCATCGGTACATTTTCAAGCAAAAAATATTTTGGTTTTACTGTTTGCAGTATTCGGATGTAATGATAAAATAAACTGCTTTTTTGACCGTTCAAACCTGTTCTTTCACCTCTGTCATACTTATAAACACTTAAATCCTGACATGGACTACCACCCATCAATAAATCAATTTTCGGTAATTTGTGTAAAGTGTCAGATGTTATTTTTGTTATATCACCCAAATCAATTGTATTGGGAAAATTTTTGTGTGTAATCTTAATAGCATCTTGAAGTATTTCGCTTGCATAATAATTATCAACTTTAATTCCACACTTACGCAATGCCACTTGACCACATGATATTCCGTCAAATAAACTTATTACATTCAATTTTCATCACCTCTTTGTTCTTTTAATCAGCGGTATCACCACATAATCTTTTATTTCATTATCATTTTCACTATGCCATATCTCACGAAATGGTTTATTATGTCGAATTTCTTCAACGCAAGATGCACTACATTTTTCACAATTATAATAATTGTCATAACAACCTTTAAAACTATAATCTTTATCGTCAAGATACATATTGCTTCCACATTCTCTGCATTTCATTTTAAGTTCCCCCTCATGTTTCAAGTTCCAGTTCAACATCACAATCTGCACATATAATTCTTACTTCTTTTGTTGCCCTGACAATCGTTCCGCAACAAGGGCAAACATATTTTCTTGTTGATTGTTTCTTTGGAATGTTCAGTTTTGCCATTTTTCTTCTGTAAAGGTTGAAGCAGTTTTCATCTTGACAGCTCTGTTCAATCCAGTATTTTGTTGAATCGGTCAATTTTGTATCTGCAAAACCATATTTTTCAGTTTTTTCACATATCAACCCATGTTGTTCTGCAACCTCTTTGTATTTCTTATTGTGGTATTTTCCTGACCTGGATGTGTCTTGAACATTGTTCTGAAGGTTTAATAAGTGAACCATTTCATGCAACATTGTTTCACAAATATCAATAAACGGTCTTGAAAGATATTCAGCACAAATATTGATTTCATAAAAACCTGGTTCATCTTTCTTTT
>CAZCRO010000108.1:0-4461 GCA_964501115.1 uncultured Oscillospiraceae bacterium | reverse complement strand
AACCAAGGGGCGGCCAGCCGCCCCCTGTAATAGATTTCTACCAGATACCAGAATTGATTTTGCGCATAACTCTTGACATTACCAACTCAGCAACCGCTTTTTCTACAAAGAGATTCCCAATTAAAATCTATTCAGTCCAGAGGGTGTATTGTAAAAACCGAATGGTGATATGCCCAAAGTGCAAAAGCAAACGCCAGATGAAGAGCCGTCCTGACACGGGTGCTGAAAACTTTCGGTACTGGCAGTCTGCAAAAGAGCTGTCGGAAAAGCCCGCAAGTTTTTCGACAACCCAAACTGTCCGGGGCGTAGCATTAAGCTACGCCCCGGAAGAAATTGCGGTATTATAATATTCTCAACAAAAAGAAATGCGGAGTATCATCAAAAGATTTTCAGATCCTTTAATGATACTCCGCATGGTCGGAGTGTCGGGATTCGAACCCGAGGCCTCTTGGACCCGAACCAAGCGCGATACCAAACTTCGCCACACCCCGATAGCCTGATTATTATACAGAAAAATTAGCCGTATGTCAAGAGGAAGATTGGTGCATTTTTCCGTTTCCCCCGAATAGCATTTTAGGGGTGATTTTTTGGGTTATCGAATTGTGTATCGGTTACCACAACATGGCAGACGCAGGTGGTGGGGGATCGGTTTCCTTTGTGGACTGGTTGTCCTGTCCTGGCTGCCTCAGCTACAGCGGCTGGCGGAGTATGTGCTGATTCCCGGTGATCGTACAGTTACCCGACAGGCATTTGCATTGCTTTTGGAACATTTGCGAAATGGTGCGGATATGAGTCAGGCTGTGGCGGCTTTTTGCCAACATGTGGGGTCTGGTCTTGGGTAGAGTAAACATTACCCCATGGAGCTGCATCGTACTGGCTTTTTTGCTGCTTACGGTACCTGTCCGCTGGCTTTTTGCGGCAATTTTTGCGGCTCTAGTCCATGAAGCAGCCCATTATATAGCCGCCTGTTTCCTTGGCGGCAGGGTGGAGGGAATACGCCTGAGCGGTTCTGGGGCAGCCATGGGAGTTTGGGGGCTTTCACCCGGAAAAGAGGCTGTGGTCGCACTGGCAGGCCCCGCCGGGAGCTTCCTGTTGGTTTTGCTTTCTGAACTATTCCCGGAATTGGCGCTGTGCGCTATGGTACAGGGGAGCTACAATTTGCTGCCGATATTTCCGCTGGATGGCGGCAGGACGGTACGTTGTGTGTTGAGTCTTGTATTGGGAAAAGACAAATCCCGCATGCTTTCCCAGGAAATTGGGTGGGGGAGTATGCTTGCAATTCTGATTTTGGGTATATATTTTCAGATATGGCAAAGTATTCTGATGGTTCTTTCCCTGGTTTTCAGAAATATTTCTTGCAATGATAGCAAACTAAGAGTACAATAGGGGTACCATAAACAAAGAGGTAACACTATGACGGATTTAAAGAACCGCATTCTGCCCACCGTGCAGAAGCCGGCGCGCTATACCGGCGGCGAGTGGGGACAAGTGCGAAAAAATAAGGACGATGTAAATGTCCGGGTAGCCTTCTGTTTTCCGGATACCTACGAAATTGGTATGTCCAACGTGGGTATGCGGATTCTTTACGGGGTGATGAACCGGATTCCGGATGTATGGTGCGAGCGTGTTTTTGCACCCTGGGGAGACATGGAGCAGGCGATGACTGCCAACAATCTTCCTCTCTGGGCACTGGAAAGCCAGGATCCCGTAAAGGACTTTGATATGATTGCCTTTACCATCGGATATGAGATGTCCTATTCCAATATCCTCAATATGCTTCGCCTGGCACATGTGCCTTTGCACGCAAAGGAGCGCCGTGGACTGCATAATATCGTCTTTGCCGGAGGAGTCTGTGCATTCAATCCGGAACCTTTGGCTGAATTTGTTGACTTTTTCTCCCTGGGAGAGGGGGAGGATATAACCGTAGAAATTCTGGATGTCTATCGAAAGGCCAAAGAGGAAGGCTGGGAGAAAGAGGAGTACCTTCTGGAGGTTGCGAAAATCCCCGGTGTGTATGTTCCCGGCTTTTACGAACACTTCTATGATGAGCAGGGTGTTTTGCAGTCTGTTACCGTCCGGGAGGGAATTCCGGAGGTGGTAACCAAGCGGATTGTCGAAGATTTGGACAATGCCTATTTTCCTACGGAAATGATTGTTCCTTCCACAGAAATTGTCCACGACCGAGCCAATCTGGAAGTTTTCCGTGGATGCATCCGCGGTTGTCGTTTCTGTCAGGCGGGGTTCAGCTGCCGTCCGGTGCGGAAAAAAAGCCCCGAGGTTCTGTATCGCCAGGCGGTGGAGGTCATAAATAATTCCGGTAACAATGAGATCACGCTTTCCAGTCTTTCTACCTCTGACTACCGGGGGCTGAAAGAACTGACAGACGAGTTGATCCCGTACTGTGCCCAGAATCATATCAGTCTGTCTGTTCCCTCCCTTCGGGCGGATAATTTTTCCCGGGAACTGATGCAGAAACTCCAAACCGTGCGCAAGAGCGGACTTACCTTTGCTCCGGAGGCAGGCACACAACGTCTGCGGGATGTAATCAATAAAAATCTGACGGAGGAGGAGATTCTTTCTACTTGCTCCCAGGCGTTTTCCGGCGGATGGAATAACGTGAAGCTTTATTTTATGCTTGGTTTGCCCACCGAGACAGATGAGGATGTACTGGGCATTGCAGATCTGGTGTACAAAGTAATTCAGGCATGGAAAGAGCATGCCGTAAATAAAAAGCGTGGTTTGCGTGTTCACGTGGCGACGGCATACTTTGTGCCAAAGCCCCATACCCCTTTCCAGTGGGAGCAGCAAATCACGCCGCAGGAATACCTGCGCCGGTGTAAGCTGCTGAAAGAACATTTTTATTCCAAGTCCATTGAGTATGATTACCATAGCCCGGATTTAAGCCGTCTGGAAGCTGTTTTTGCCCGTGGAGACCGCCGTTTGGGCGCAGTTATTGAAGAAGCAGTCAAACGGGGTGCCAGACTGGATGGATGGGATGAATATTTCCGCTATGATATTTGGCAGGATGCTTTTGCCGCCTGCGGCATAGATCCGGATTTTTACACGATACGGGGCTATGGAGAAGAGGAAAAACTTGCTTGGGACAGCGTTGATGTGGGTGTTAGCAAGCGTTTCCTGTTGTGGGAGCGCCGCCGTGCTTACCAGGCTGAAGTGACTCCGGATTGCCGCCACGGCTGTGCCGGATGCGGAGCCTCCAAATTGCTGAAGGAGGTGGAGTGCGATGCTTAGACTGCTGTTTGAAAAGAAGGGGAGCGCTGTCTGGATGTCTCATCTGGATTTGATGCGGGTATTTCAGCGCAGCTTCCAGCGTGCGGGCTTGCCATTAACGCATACAAAAGGGTTCAACCCCAGACCATCTGTGTCGATTGCGCTGCCTCTGTCTGTCGGCATAGAAAGCTGCTGTGAGCTTCTGGACTTTGATCTGGAGGGCGATTCTGTTCCTGTTGAAGAAATCAAGGACAGGCTCAATGCTGCCCTTGTGCCCGGAGTTACGGTTTGTCAAGTGTATACAGATGGGCGAAAGCTGCGGGATCTGGCACTGCTGCGATGCCGCCTGGGACTGGAATACGATGCAGGTGTCCCTTCCTGCGCCGCCGAGGCGATTGCGGCTTTGTTTGCAAGAGAGTGTGTTCTGGTGGAGAAGAAGGGAAAGAATGGTGTCGTAGAGCAGGATATTCGTCCTATGCTCTATAGTTTGGCCATTCACGGTAGAAGTCAGCAGGAGCTGGAACTGGAGGCACTGATTGCCTGCCAGAATCCAACACTGAATCCCAACCAGCTTCATGCCGCTATTTGCCGGTATTTGCCTGAATACGCACCGGATTTTTGCACGATTCGGCGGGAAGAAATATACGATCATAACCAAACCATTTTCAGATAGGAGAATTATATTATGGAAGAAAAGATTATGCTGGAAGAGTGCCCCATTTGCCGTGGCCCCGGAATGCTGCTCCATGAAGGCGGCTGGAACGTCCAGGTAGAGTGCGCCGATTGCTCTGCCCATACGGTATATGTGGAGTACGAGAGCGAAGAAGAAAAGCGTTCTGCCGAGCAGACGGTAGCGCACCTGTGGAACATTGGCAAGGTCGTTACCAGCGAGCGGGGAGAATAAGTAATATTCTCTGCCCGGAAAAGTGGCAAAGACCACCTTTCCGGGCAGAGAAAACGACTGATGTGACGATAATAAATTTTTTTCAAAATTCTGAAAAAAACACTTGCATTTTCTGGGAATCTGTGGTATCATATCTAAGCTGTCAGGGAACAGCACAAATATTTCCGGGTGTGGCGAAGTTTGGTATCGCGCTTGAATGGGGTTCAAGAGGCCGCTGGTTCGAATCCAGTCACTCGGACCAAAACCAGAATCTGCTTGCAGGTTCTGGTTTTTCTTTGGTTGCCTTTAGGCTTAATATAAACCCCTGGTTCTACCAGGGGTGGGAAAAA
>CAZCRO010000107.1:0-4468 GCA_964501115.1 uncultured Oscillospiraceae bacterium | reverse complement strand
AATTGTCCGCAACCACAGTCAGAGTGTTCTCCCCGCCGTAGTTCAGACCTGTCAGTTCCACGGTGAAGGTGGTGTATCCGTATTTATGGCCGCCAATCTGCTTGCCGTTGAGGGAAACGGTGCTGTTTTTATACACACCCTCAAATTCCACCAGAATTTTCTTCCCCTCCCAGTCGGCGGGAGCGGTGAAAGTCTTTTCATAAGTATAGATGCCGCCGGGGAAATAGCCATGGCCGCCGTCAGAAGCATCGGCACTGCGCTTCTCCAGAATCTGGGCATCATGAGGCAGGGTCACTGCCTGACCATTGCAGGTCCAATTGTCACAAAAGTAATGCTTTTTCATCGATTTTCCTCCAAAAATTGATAGCTGTCCTTTGCTGCCCGAAGCTTTCCCTTGCCCATGAAGCCGTGGGTCTCTCCGGGATAGCGCTTGAATGTGGCATTGGGATAAACTTCCGCCGCCCTCTGGCCGTAGGAGATGTCCACCACAGTGTCTCCATCCCCATGAAGAATCAGCACCGGCTTGGAAAAATGGCGGATCTCCTCATAAATATCATAATCCAGCAGCTTTTCGTTGTAGATCCGGCCAACATTCTGATTTAATACTTTACCAGTCTCTGGAATATCCTCCACCCGGGCAAACTTCTTTTGGGCATCCTCTGGGATACAGAAGGCTGGGTAGTAGAGGATCATGGCCTTCAGCTGCGGCCTCATGCCGGGGTGCGGTAATTCCCGCCACACAGCCGCCCTGGCTTTCTCCCAGCAGGTACAGATGCTCCTTGTCCACCTGCGGCCATTCGGCCAGGGTGTCGATAACGGCATCCAGGTCCTCCCGCTCAGTAAAGATGGACATTTCCAGCATGGTACCGCCACTTTTACTCTTTTTACTGCCGCCGTAAAAGTCAAAGCAGTACACCATAGCCGCTTTTTGCCAGGCACATTCCCATAGTCTTTTTGCACATCTGATAGGAACTGCCAAAGCCATGGCAGCAGATTACCGTAGGCAGAGGCCCTTCTTTTCCCTTTGGCCGCAGAAGCTCACCATAGAGGGTATGGCTTCCGGCTGTTATGGGCCGCTTGCTCACCTGAACCGGCCAGGTGGTTTCTCCAAAAGACTTCGGTTTCGGCATAAACCGGCGGTAATTATACACGGACAGCCCTGCAAAGGCCGCAGCAGCGCAGGAAATCCACAGCATTGTCATTTCCATCGCTCCTTACAGTTTTTCCCCATTGGTGCGAATGATCTGCGCATATTTGTAGCCAGAGTCCTTGATGGTACGCTGCTGGGTCTCATAGTCCACATGAATCAGGCCAAATCGGGGCCCGTAACCCTCGCACCACTCAAAATTATCCATAATGGACCAGTGCTGGTAGCCAAGGACCGGAATGTCTTCATCCACCGCCCGCTTAAGCCCTGCCAGAAAATCATCCAGGAATTGTCCCCGAGCAGGGTCATGGACCTTACCATCCGCACCGACCACATCATCACCGGACATTCCGTTCTCCGTAACCATAATGGGAATGTGGTACCGCTCCCAATACTGTCGAATCGTCCAGTAGAGGCACCGCCCATCGATCACCCAGCCCATATTGGTTTTGGGCAAAGAAGTCGTATCGTAGCCCTTTTTGTTCAGCATGGGATTCGAGGGCTGATAGACATTTACACCAATAAAGTCCATGGGCTCCGAGATGATTTTCAGGTCCTCGGCGCTCAGCTTACGGCGAAGCATTTTGCTGGCTTTTCCCAGGCAAATGGGGTCCGCGTACAAACTGTTGCTCCCCTCCCCTACCTGGGATTCAAAGGATTTTTTCGCCGCATCCTGCAGCCCTGCCTCGTCCTCGCTGTCCGGGATGTAGGTAGTAGCAGCCATGGCAATGCCAATCTGAGGCTTTGTCTTCGCTGTTTCCCGGATAAGGCGGACGGCCTTTCCGTGGGCCAGCAGCATATGGCGCAGGCAATTCTTATAAGAAAACACTGCGTGCTCGAAGGGTGCGAAGCTGCCCATGACATAGCCCATCATTACAAACACCTGGGGCTCATTGAAGGTCATCCAATACCGTACCTCGCCGGACAGGGCATCCACGACGGCTTTCACATAGTCCAGATACCAGCCGATGATCTTTGGATTCTTCCAGCCACCCTGGTTCTGGGCCCATACCGGCAGATCCCAGTGATAGAGGGTGCAGAGGGGCTCAATGTCCGCTTTTCGGAGTGCTGTGACCAGGCGCTTATAAAAATCAAGCCCCTTGGGGTTGATTTTCCCCTCCTCCGGCATAACGCGGCACATACTGACAGAAAAACGGTAGCTTTTCAGCCCCAGCTGCTCCATCAGTGCCACATCCTCCTGATAGCGATGGTAGTGGTCGCAGGCGGTATGGCAGGTTTCGCCATTTTTGATGTGCTGAGCAGCCACGTCCCAGATGCTGGGACATTTTCCGTCCTCCTGCCAGGCACCTTCCACCTGAGCCGAGGCACTGGCAGCGCCCCAGAGAAAATTTTCAGGGAAAGCCATTGTTCTTCCTCCTTTTGTTCTTCCGGTAAAACCTTCAAATGGGGCGGCAGCAAAAGCCGCCGCCCTTGGGTCTCTTACTTCTTTTTCTTATTGGCTTTTGCCTCAGCCTTGGCCTTGGCGGCTGCCAGCTTGGCTTGGTACTTTGCCTCTTCATCGGCAAAGCTCAGGCCCTTCTTGGCACACTTGGCCTTCAGCTCCTCAATGCGTTTTTCTTCCGCGATTCTCTCCTGCTCCGCCTGCTCCAGGGCTGCTTTCTCTTCGGCAGAGAGGTAGACCTCCGCCTCTGCCTTCCGGCGGGCAGTCAGATCGGCGGAGATCTGAGGAATCTTGTCCTCCACGTCAAACCGGAGCATCAGCAGAGAACCGATCATATAACCGATCATAGGAATGCCCACAAAGCACCAGTTGAAGAAGGTCTTCACCGCATCGGGCTGTTGGATAACCTGGGCCGTATTGGCCGGGGCAATATAGCCAAAAGCGGAGATTCCACCCAGCAGCAGGGATTGTCCGATACCGCCGGCCACAGTGATGATAATGCTGTAAACAGAGGCAGAGAAGCCATCGGCCCGGAAGCCATTTTTCCACTCAATGTGGTCCAGAGATTCTGCCAACTGAGCAGCCATCACATAGGTGGGCAATGCGCCAATGGACTTGATGACCAGTCCGCCCAGAACAACTCCCATGTTGCCGGGGAACAGCAGGACAATCAGGCTGCCGATGGCACCGATGCCGAAGCCGAACATCATGACCATCCGCTTACCGAACTTACGGACCAGGGGCCACAGAATCACCAGACCGATACCCAGAGGGGCCTGACCGATCATGTTCACCAGCACCTGGTTGGTAGTGCCGCTGTCTACGGAGCTCCCCAGCACCCAGTTGCAGTAGTAAATCATGGAATTGGTAGACAGGAAGTTGAAAATCTGATACACCAGATGGAAGCCCATGACGATGAGCCAGTAGGGATCGGAGAAGCAGGCCTTCATCTGCTGAGAGAAGCCGACATTCACTTCTTCTGAAGAAGCCACCGCATCCTCGGTAACACGCTCCTTCGTAAAGTAGTACTCTAGAAGCGTTGCAGGGATTGCCAAGATCGACAGAATGCTCATAACCGTGACCCACGTGCCCTGTGCCTCTGCTCCCACGCCGATGGCATTAATAATAACAGGGAGAATAATGGTCACGAGCAAGCCGGGGATCATGGAAGTGCCCGTAGACGTCAGTAGTGCCAGAGTATCCCGCTGCTTGGTATTGCGGGTTGACAGGGGCACCATCAGAGCATGTGCCATATTGTAGATAGTGAATGCAAACGCAAAGAACAGATTGTAGCTGACAACAATCCACACCATCTGTACACCATACGATGCGCGAGGCACTGCATAAAGAAGTGCGCCGGTAACGGCGATAAGGATGCCGGAAATCAGCACCCAGGGGCGGGCCTTACCCTGCTTGGTATGGGTGTTGTCAATGATGCGGCCCATGATGACATTGGTAATTGCGTCGATCACCTTGGAAATAAAGGGCATCCAAATTAGGAAACCGCCGGCCAGTCCCAGAACGTCCGTGTAGAACTGGGTCAGATAAGTGCCCGCCACTGCATAGTAGCACATATACAGCAGACAGGGCCCGAAGAAATATCCCAGGAATCCTTCTGATTTCTGGGTGTTGGCTGATTTGATCCGGGAATCCAGCAGGGGCGAATCCAGCAGCCTCGTTCTTGTTTTGTTTGCCATGACCATTCCTCCATATATCTCTTATCCTGAAAATCAGCACTT
Source organism: uncultured Oscillospiraceae bacterium (assembly GCA_964501115.1). Classification (GTDB taxonomy): domain Bacteria; phylum Bacillota; class Clostridia; order Oscillospirales; family Oscillospiraceae; genus Faecousia. The sequence goes on along the minus strand of CAZCRO010000107.1, from coordinate 180 downwards.
GTTACAAACAGCGCAATAAATTCTGCACACAGTGTTGATTTTCTTCCTGCGTTCATTATAATAGACAGAAGAGATCCGAACAATATACAAAGATTTTTTGTTTGTACGTTCTTGAACACTTTCCCCAAAAATGTTGATTAGGAGGCGAATATTTTGGAATATATGGACAACCGGGTACGC
>CAZCRO010000106.1:0-4528 GCA_964501115.1 uncultured Oscillospiraceae bacterium | reverse complement strand
TGGAAGGCTTTTTGCACCGGCTCGTTGGGTGCAATGGGGCGGTACAGTTCCAAAAACTCTGCAAAAGAAAAGGGATAGATGACAAACTCCACATAGCGACCACCCAAATAGGTGGACAACTCGCCGGACAGCAGTTTGGCATTGGAGCCGGTGATGTAGATGTCGCAATCCAAAGAAACGCGCAACGAGTTTACACACTTCTCCCAGTCCTTGACCTCTTGAATCTCATCGAAGAACAGGTAGACCTTGCCCCCGATATTCGCAGAGCGTTTTGTGATCTCATCGTGCAGAGCCTTGGCGGTTTGCAAATGGGCGTAGTTCATATCCTCGAAGTTGACAGAGATAAACTGCGCCGGACTGACACCGGATTCCACCAATTCCTCCTTGATCAAGTCCAGCATGACCGACTTGCCGCAGCGACGAATACCGGTCATAACCTTGATCAGCTCCGTTCCGATAAAGGGACGGATGCGCTTCATATACAGTTCTCGTTTGATCATAAGAATCAGCCTCCTTTTCCGTGGCTGATTATAGTGTACCACAGTTATATCTGATTTTCAATGAGATGATTCAAAATTTATAAGTTATAACTGATAAAATATAAAAAATGACAGAAGACAACAGTTATATTATAGAACTACTATATTCTTACATGGTGAAAAATCAGACGGTACACGAGGGAGAAATTTCACGATATTTGCATTCAATTGGAATATATGGAGTGGCATTGCATTATGAGATCAGATGAGTCTCCCTTGATACATAATTTCGTATATTTCACCCCCCCTGGACTGCCCGGACGAAAATGTTCGGGGGGGTCTTGAGCAGTTGGTAGATTTCTTCACATAATTCTGATATACTTTGTTCAGGAAAGATGCAAGCTGAATTGGAATTTGCTGAATAGTTAGTTGTACTTTGGTAGCACGATCTGAAGGATTGTTTTGTTGGAAACCAGAAGTGCGGAAGGAGTTCGATTGCATGAATGAGAAAATCTATAAAAGCATTACAATCATCACTTTGGTAATATCCGTTATTGGATTTGTTTCATTTATTGGCGGCATTAAACATGTCAATATCGGTGTATTTATCTTTCCACTGATAGTGAGTGGTATTTTCTTTCGGCTGTACAAAAAGAAGTAAAACAATAACTGCATCGGAAGATGAATTTCCAGCGTTATATGAGTGAAAAACGATCAGATATTCCCTGATATTTCATCATAAATGATCCCATTTAATATCAAAAACAGACCGCCCGCTGGTTGCAATCCGCAAAAAGTTGGCGGCCTTTTTCATATCCATTTTCAAAAGAAGGTTACGAAACCGGCATAGCGGAAAAGGGGACGCAGGGTGTATGATGCAGTTACAGGCTTGACGAAAGTACCGGGACATGCTATGATTACCCTGTGGTTAGCATAGACTAACTGTAGGGTAATCATATATTGGGAAAAGAGTGAAGAATTTGGAAGAAAAGTTTGAACTGTTGAAGCTTCGTGCTCTGCTGTGTATATTCAAAACAGGTACACGGGAATGCAGCGTAACAGAAATTGCCCGAACGCTGAACCGGGAGAAATACGTCATAAGCCGTGCAGTGGCAGCCCTGGAAAAAGAGGGCTATGTTTGCAGGTCATCCGGTAAAAAACCGATGTTGACAGAGCGGGGGGATTGTGCGGCGAAGCGATACGAAGAGCGGCTGCGGGTGTCTTTGGAGCACCTGCTGTATGAGGGGGTCTGCATGGAAAGCGCAAAGCAGGATGCGCTTCTTTTGTCCCGGTACTGTACGGAGCAAACCATGGAGACTATTCGCACATCGGAAAATCTGTACCGGGCCAAGCAGGAACTCCGGGGAAGAAAACATTTCACCGGTGCGGCGGTGTGCAAGCTGCTGCGGGATGGATATTACAGCGTTCCTTTTGTGATTTATCGGGAGCAGGTAAAGGATGGAAGCAACTTATCCCAGGCAAACAGTGGATTTGAGCATCCCTGTGTACTGGCGATTGAAAACGGAGTGGGTACGATCCATCTGCGGGCTGTGCGAAGTGTTCTGTATGTCCAGGAAGAGGAAGCCGCGCTTGCAGAAAAGATTCATACCCTGTGGTATTTTGATATGGGCAGATTTATTGCGGCGGAAAGCAGCGGCGGTGTCTTCTCTTTTCCGGCGGAGGTTTTGCGGTTTCTGAACTTTGGTGAGGGAGTTGGACAGATTCTCCATGGCAGTGCCTGCCTGCAAATGCAGTGCCCACAGGACAAAACACAGGGAAAGCAGGTTATTTTTACCATGTTTCTGTAAAATGGTTGCACCGGTGCAACTGTAAAAAACCAGAAAATGAAGCAAGTATTTGGGTAAAAGAAAGTATACCGGTATGTTTTTTGAAAAAATAGTTGCACGTGTGCAACAAAATAACAGGTGACAGACAGAAATCCTCTGTGTATAATTACCCCAGAGTAAGCCCGCTCGACAGGAGCGGATTTTTATTGAACTGCAGTTAGCTAATGCCAACCAATAATGAGGTGTATGTATGCTGTTTGAGAAAAGAAGAAAATGTTTGTCATGGCTGGCTTGTGCGGTGGCATTGTGCCTGATGGCCATCCCGGCGCAGGCGGTGGAAAACCAGGGGGTCGGAAGCCATGGACTCCAGGCAAAACTGAGCTGCTACGTCAATGCTATGGGTGGTGTGGAATTTGGGGAACCATTGCTGGAGAAGGCAGTGCGGAACATCCAGGAGAATGGAGAGGAAAGCATCACGCTGCATCTGTGCAAAAGCAGCGTCACCATTTACAGTGTGACCTGCGACACCTTTGTGGATGCCAATCCCGGCAATACGGAAGCGGGGGCGGAGCTCGACAACGGTACCATTGGATACTATGATGCCGACGGAAAGCTCATCACCGATGGTGTCAGCTATACACTCAGCGAAGACACGGCGCTGAATGCGACGAATGAGGCTGTCCATAAAAAACCGATACTTTACTTATTGCACTATAAGATTTTCCTATCGTTCGCTCTTTTTGGAGAAAGAGGATGTCTATTGACTTCGCTTATTTGGTTCATTATAATAATAGAATCGAAAAAAGGGAGGCGGTTTTCTGGATATTCATACCCGCCAGCTTCGCTATTTCATGGAACTGGCGAAATGTCTGAATTTTACAAAGGCCGCTATGAATCTCTATATAGCGCAGCCTGCGCTCAGCCAGCAGATAGCGGATTTGGAAAAGCAGCTTGGCGTTACATTGTTTGAGCGTAACTCCCGCTCGGTCGGGCTTACTCCTGCGGGGAAGGTTTTGCAAAGTGCCTGCCCGGAAATTCTCAGCAAGCTTGATGGCATTCAGCAGCAGGTTTTGCGTGCGCAAGCAGGATTGTGCGGCAGTCTTAAAATTGGCTATCTTTATTTGTTTCAGCCATTCCTTCCGGCAATTGTGCAGGAGTTTCGGCGGCTGTATCCGGATGTGGCGCTGGAATTCTACAGTGGGAATATGATGGAGCTGGAGAACGCTCAGAAAAACCGGGACATTGATATAGCCTTCGCCTGGATCAATGCCTATGAGATGCCACAGACCAATGCTCCGTCTTACAGTGTCCTTTGGCAGGAGGATCTGTGTATTGCGGTGCATAAAGAGCATCCCTTTGTCACCTCCGGCGGAAAGGATTATTCGCTTCTGGATAATGAAACGTTTATTTTGATTGACGAGACTTCTTCCCCCGGCTTTCAGTATATGGCCCGGAAGGCTTCTTCCAGGGCGGGTTTTCTGATTAAAAAGAAAACAACTGCCAGGGAGTTTACTTCCATTCTGGTTCAGGTGGAATCCGGAATGGGTGTTTCCATCCTGCCGAGTGGTATCAAATCTTTTGGGGCATGCTCGGCAGAGAATATTGCGTTTGTTCCCATCTGTGAAAAATGTATGGATTTTGGCGTTGTCTGGTATGCCAATTCCAGGAACGCCGTGCTTTCTCTGTTTCTGGATTTGCTGGAAGAAAATGAATATAAAAAGTAGTGCGCCCGGCTTTGGGCGAGGTTCGCAAAACAGTGAAACTGACCTATGGTTACAACTGTAGGTCGGTTTTTATTTGTTGCCATGTGGAATGAGCGCCCCTGGCGTTCTTGTGGACGGGGAGGCTTTGGAGCAGCGCAACGCAGCAAAGCCCATGATATACGCAGTAGGTGTATAAAAGTGTTCTGTTCGACAAATTCCGAATTTGGGCGTGTTTGTTATTAGTTTTTACGTATAGGCTTCCTGCGGCACACCCCATTTCTGATGAAACCACTGGGCAGCTTGTTCTTTCCATTCCGGCTGCTGTCTCAGTGTGATATATGTAAATTGTGTCATAGGTTTTCCTCTTTTCATTTATTTCTCTTTTTCGGTTCAGGCAAATTCTTCGAACATCGCCTCGAACAACATCTTCAAAAAATCGCTGTTTTCAATATCCTCAACAAGTAACATTTCCTTTGCTCCCTCATAGGGTAATTGATACTCTGCGCTCGGCATAAGCGCCTTTGCAGATGGCGTGGGTTTTACAAGCAGTCGGTTATCA
>CAZCRO010000105.1:0-4631 GCA_964501115.1 uncultured Oscillospiraceae bacterium | reverse complement strand
AAAAGCCACTTCGAGGGATTTATGTGTGAAAGCGGCCTTGTGCTGTCCGAGATATTACGGAACTGCAGGAGCCAGTCCAGCGGTTCGACGATGCCCTTTGGAGAGCAACGGTAGATCGGGTCTTGATCAAGTCAGACGGTTCTATGGTCTTCCATTTTTATGGTGGCATTGAGGTTGAATCATAATTATGAAAAACCGTACACAGACCTCGATGGTTTGCGTACGGTTTTTTCTGTTTATTGGCTAATCTTGCTGTACACGTCATATCGTCACGGCCTTTCTTCTGGAATACAGCCATTGCACCAGAGAATTGACCTGAGCACCATAGTTTAAATGCAGATTTTCTTTTAATGTGGTTGTGACTGGGTTTGGCATTTTACCAAACTCAGTCACTTTGTTTTTTGAGAAACTTGCTCGTTAGATTTGCCCGTCTAAATCACGGGAGTGATAATGTATTTTTCGTCAAGCACTTGCCAACATTCATTTTTATGGGTATAATAATCAGGAACAATTTCAATCAATTCTTGGAATTGGGAAAGGTTGAATACCATGACACTCAACGAAATTACCATCAAAAATTTTCGTGGATTTGAAAATTTCCATGCGAAGCTGAATTCCGATCTGACTGTTTTCATCGGAAACAATGGCAGTGGCAAAAGCACCGTACTGGACGCTATTTCTATTGCTATCGGCACGTTTTTCTCAGGACTGGACGGAGTTCCAGGCACAAGCATCAACATAGAAGATGTAACCTGCAAGAGCTTTGATATGGGTACAGTCATCGATCTCCAGCATCAGTATCCTTCTGTCATCACTGCAAAGGGAGATATTGACGGCGAAACTTTGGAATGGACCCGTGCGCGTAACCGTAGCACTGGCAATGCTACTATTGTTGAAGCTAAATCCATCGTTTCTATCGCCAAAAAATATCAAGCCCGCCTTCGGGAAGGTGATACGACACTGACTCTGCCGATTATTTCCTACTACGGAACCGGTAGACTCTGGGCACAGAAGAAGGAAAAGAAAGTAACCGAGAAATTGGAACAGTTCTCCCGACTTTCTGGTTACACTGGTTGCCTTGAGGCTGGTTCCAATGAAAAGCGCATGCTGAGATGGTTTGAAAAGATGACTATTCAGCAAGCTCAGCGACAGCAGCCAAGCCCTGAACTAAATGCCGTAGAACAGGCTGTCTCTCGCTGTTTTTCCGAAATCACTGGCTTTTCAGACGTTGTGACTCAGTTCAATTTGGATACGCACAGCTTGGATATTCTTTATACAAACTGCGATGGGAAGAAGATTCGTGTTCCCATGAAAAACCTAAGCGATGGCTACAAAAACACCATCGGTATGATTGCAGATATTGCCTATCGTATGGCAACGCTAAACCCTCAGTTATTGAGCAATGTATTGACCCAAACCCCTGGCATTATTCTGATTGACGAGATCGATCTCCATTTGCATCCAGTCTGGCAGCAACGTATTATCCGGGATATACAAAGCATCTTTCCTAAAGTTCAGCTAATTGTATCTACGCATGCGCCCTCTGTTATTAGTTCCGTTAAGCGAGAAAATATGCTGGTTTTGACCGAACATGGGGAAGCTCATACGCTCCCTGTTGAAGTCTATGGTAAGGACGCTAACTCTATTCTCAGCGCTGTCATGAATACCAACCATCGCCCCGCAGAAGTTCAAGCTCTATTCGACAAATTCTATGAGACCGTCGAAGTGGATTTTTCAAGTGCTGAAGCAATTCTCAATGAGATTGAATCCCTCATTGGTTCAGAAGATCCTGAATTGACCGAAGCGCGAGTGACGCTGGCGCTTGAGCAAATCTGAGGAGGTGGTCAGATTGCTTTATATAAAGAAAGGGCATGAGCCCGAAACACTGATTCAAGCAAAGCGAGCTGGCCTAAAGCATTACGACAATATGACTACAGATGTGAAAGACGCAGTCAAAACTCAGCTTGCGCAAGAGCAAGGATGGCTCTGCGCCTATTGTATGCGTCGCCTGAGAATGGAAACAATGCAGATCGAGCATTATAAGCCGCGTAGTACCTCCGATGATGCCGCAACCATTGACTATGCCAATCTGCTGGGGGTCTGTCCTGGCAACAAGGGAGCCGCAGAGAAATTTCAAACTTGTGACGCACATCGCAGAAACGTCCCGCTGACTGTTGATCCGCTGAAAACTACCTCTGTTGCGCTCGTCCGATATAAACCTGATGGAACAATTTACTCTGAGAATCCAGAAGTCAACCGTGATCTCCAGACAACCTTGAACCTCAACTGTACGCAGGCCTACTTGCCCCAGGATCGCAAGGCCGCGTTGGACGGATTAAAGAAAAGGATTTATGCAGACTGCGGTAAGCAGACGGCCTCCGTTGCATACTTTCAAAATCTTTATGACGGCCTGCTTAACGGAAAGAATGGTGTGCTGGGGGAATACCTGGGTATTATGCTGGCTTATCTGGTGAAACGTGGTGCAATACCGTCACATAACTAAGTATCCTTTCCATACAAAGCCGAGAGATCTTTGCAAAATCTCTCGGCTCTTTCTGTACTCTGTTACAAACATTGTCTACTACCAGTGAAGAGAAATTTATGGCTTTACAATTGCTACAATGTCCTGTGCATCCACATATGGATTCTCCCAATACCGGGAATCCCAGGAGTTTTGCACATTGTCTCCCAGGACAAAGTAGCATCCACCAGGAATGGTAATGATCGTTTCCTCCCGGATGGGAATGGGCACTGCTGCCATGTAGACCAACTTGGACAGATCTACAGTATCTCCCGGGCCTGCAGCAATTCGCTTCACAAGCAGGGTTCCATCTTTCTCGAAGACGATGATGTCGCCAACCTTTGGCTCGTTAAAAATTCTGCTTCCGATAATAAAGCTACCTTCCGGCAACGTAGGCTCCATGGATGCGGTGGGAACATAGCCTACAAGAAAAAGTACCCGAAACAGAATATAGACCAGGATGGTCAAGCCCAGCGGCACCCGCCAGGGCTTGACCATTTTTTGTAGTTTCCGAATCATAGGCCCTCCGCAAATTGCTGTAGTTCCGGAATGGCTTTGAGATACTTCCGTGCCCGGGTCATCCACATCCGCACAGTGCCTGCATCCGCACGAATCATTGCGGCAATTTCTTTGCTGGTATAGCCATGGACAGACAATTCCAGGCAACGGATACCTTTGGAAATGCCTTCCGGAGCATTGATTTTTGACTGCTGGATAATGTATTGCAGGTCGGAACAATCCAAAGGATTGGTGTGCAGAGATGTATCCGCAAAGATAGCCATAGACTCAGATGCTACCTGCTCTGCTGTCAATTTGGTATTCTGAACCAGTTCATCACATATCTCGTTCCAGATTAACCGGTAGGCGTAGGTAGAAAAGCAGCCGCCCTTATCCGTTAAGCATGTTGCGCTGATCCGCAGAGAATTGGCGGAGGAGGAAAATGCGCAGTGCAAAGCAATGGGCGAAGATTACATCCGGCTGATAAAGGACGTTGGTTCCAGAGAAGCGCTGACCCGGCGCTTCTTTTTGATTTATCAGTATGAGGCAATTGGACGAAGTGAATCGGATGATTAAGACCATTGATAAGGTCGCCCAGCGAATTCGGCTGAACCGTACCAAACTGAAAGGGATGCAGGACACCAGCACCGATTACGAGGAGCTGGCCAATTCCATTCAGGCCGGCTACTACATCAAGAACGGAATTGCAAACCATAATGAAGACCTGTTCTATATGTCCGTCTTTGTAACCGTCTCTGCCAAAACCTATGAGGAACTGCTCTGGCGAAAGCAGCAGATGGTGGATATGCTGAAGTCCATGGATATGTACTTGAGCGAGTGCCGTTTCCAGCAGGAGGCGGCACTGCGCAGTGTCATACCGTTTCTTCAGATCAGCCCTGCACTGCAAAAGAAAACCCAGCGAAATGTCCTGACCAGCGGCGCGGCATCCACCTATATGTTCACCAGCTTTGAAATGTCTGACGATTCCGGCGTATTGCTGGGAGTCAACCGGCACAACAATTCTCTGTAGTGCCGACGGCATTTATCGTGAAAACCCGAGAGGTGAAATGCTGTATGTATGTAAAAATTACCCAGCGTGTGATGCTTACGTCCGTGTCCAGAAAGGAACCACCATTCCACTGGGTACGGTGGCCAATCGCCAGCTGCGAGAGCTGCGGGCAGAAGCACATCGCCAATTTGACAAGCTATATAAACAAGGCTATATGAGCAAGCAGGATGCTTACCAGTGGCTGGGGGGCATATTGGGCGTTTCTGGCCGGGATGCCCATATTGGCCATCTGAGCACGCTGTCGTGTAACCTGGTGATTCAGGAGTCAAAGAAGCAAGTCAGTTGGTATCGTAAGCGCAGGCAGGAGAAAGAAAAGTCGGAAGGAGATGTACAGGTATCATGACAGAACAGCAGCAAAGAATTGTAGAAGAAAACATGGGTCTGGTGGGAAAAGTGATCCGGGATAAGGTTCATGGACTGGGGCAGCCAGGTGTCCCAGAGTACGAGGAATTATTCCAGACCGGCTGCATCGGTTTGTGCAAAGCAGCCTTGTCGGAGTCCGCTTTCCGGGTGATGGATTTGAACTGCAATTTCATGGGGGAT
>CAZCRO010000104.1:0-4702 GCA_964501115.1 uncultured Oscillospiraceae bacterium | reverse complement strand
AGGCGGCGGGTCTCCGGATTCATGGTGGTCATCCACATCATCTCCGGGTCGTTTTCACCCAGACCTTTGGAACGCTGGATGGTCACTTTTTTACCTTCCAGCTCCTTCAGGACTTTTACTTTCTCCTGCTCATTGTAAGCAAACCAGGTCTTATCCTTGCAGGTGATCTCAAACAAGGGAGACTCCGCAATATATACATAGCCATCCCGGATCAATGTAGGACACAGGCGGTAGAGCATAGTCAAAATCAAGGTGCGGATCTGGAAACCGTCCACGTCCGCATCCGTACAGATGACCACCTTGTTCCAACGCAGATTGCCCAAATCGAAGCTGCTCAACTCCTTGGCCTTCTTGCCCTGAACCTCCACGCCACAGCCCAGAACCTTCATCAGGTCGGTAATAATCGGCGAGGCAAAAATCTTGGTATAATCCGCCTTCAGACAATTCAGAATTTTGCCGCGAACCGGCATAATTCCCTGGAATTCCGCGTCCCGGCTAAGCTTTACACTGCCCAATGCAGAGTCACCCTCCACGATATACAATTCCCGGACGGAAGTATCTTTGCTGCGGCAGTCCACAAACTTCTGCACCCGGTTTGCAATGTCGATGCTTCCGGAAAGCTTCTTCTTAACATTGGACTTGGTCTTTTCTGCCGACTCTCTGGCACGCTTATTGACCAGGATTTGCTCCGCTGCCTTATCAGCCTCCTGCTTGTTTTCAATAAACCAAACCTGTAGCTGTTCCTTGAAAAAGGCCGTCATCGCATCCTGGGTAAACTTGGAATTGACGCTCTTCTTTGTCTGATTTTCAAAACAGCCGATGGTGGAGAAGCAGTTCGTCACCATAACCAGACTGTCCTGGACATCCTGGAAGATGATCTTGCTTTCATTTTTGGTATACTTGTTGTTCTCCCGCAGGTATTTATCGAATGCCGCCGTAAATCCGCTGCGCACAGCCTTGTCCGGGCTGCCGCCATACTCCAGCCAGGAAGAATTATGGTAGAACTCGATATGGTTCACCTGCTTGCTGAAGCAGAAGGATGCTGTGATTTTCAGCTTCATCTCCGGACGGTTTTCCGCATCTCTGCCCCGGCGCTCCGTCTCCCAGTAAACGGGCATTGTGAAGGCATTGTCCCCCACCAGCTCCTCTACATATTGCCGGATGCCATCAGTATAGCAAAACTCCTCTGTTTCAAACTTGCCGCCAACCTGGTTGCGGAAGCGGAAGGTAATGCCTTTGTTTACCACTGCCTGACGACGCAGAACATCCCGGAAATACTCCACGGGGATTTGAATATCCGTAAATACATCCTTATCCGGGCGCCAATGGAACAGGGAACCGGTCTTCTTCCGGTCAATCTCTGTTTTTTTCAGACCGCCTACATTTCTTCCCTTTTCAAAGTGGAGATCGTACCGGTAACCATCCCGGCGAATGGTTGCGTCAAAAAATTCGGAAGCATACTGGGTTGCGCAAGAACCCAGACCGTTTAAGCCCAGGGAATACTCGTAGTTTTCACCATTTTCGCCGTATTTACCGCCGGCATACATCTCACAGAAAACCAGTTCCCAGTTATACCGCCTTTCTTTTTCATTATAGTCTACAGGGCAACCACGGCCAAAGTCCTCCACTTCCACGCTCAGGTCCTGATAGCGGGTGACGATAATCGTGTCTCCATGTCCCTCTCTGGCCTCGTCGATGGCATTGGAAAGAATTTCAAACACTGCATGCTTGCAGCCTTCCAAATCGTCTGAGCCAAAAATAACCGCCGGGCGCTTACGCACCCGATCTTCTCCTTTTAGCATAGAAATGCTGGAGTTTCCGTAATTTTCTTGTTGTTTTCTTGCCATAATCATTTACCTGCCATAATAAGCCTATTATATCCTGGCTATTATATCCGTTTTTTTTGCTAAAGTCAACCTTCCCCCCCTTGAAAAGCCCAGAAGGGGAATTCCGAACAAATAACAGGGAAATACGAAAAGGCACTTGTATTTTTTCCAATGAGCGGTTATAATGTAGCGGTAAAGACAAACAGGAGGTCATAATCATGGCTGTTAAAATCGAAAAAGAAACCATTATCGGTGATATTCTGGATGTGGCTCCTCAGGCTGCTCCTCTGTTCTTCGCAATCGGCATGCACTGCCTGGGCTGCCCCTCTTCCCGTGGCGAAACCGTAGAAGAAGCCTGCATGGTTCACGGCATTGAGTGCGAGCCTTTCCTGGCACAGCTGAATCATTTCCTGGAAGCCTACGAGGCTGAAAACGGCTAAGCCATTTTCGGAAAAACAGGAAGGCAATGACTGTTTGACTTCCTGTATACTACACTTGCACAAATGCAGACGACATTCAGCTATGGTTGGGTGTCGTCTGTTTTGCAAAGGGAGAAAAACATGAAACTACCAATTTCTCGGCGGCTGCTTGCCTGCTGCGACTATGTTCATCCCGGAGACCGGGTGGCCGACATTGGCTGCGACCACGGATACCTGGGCATTCATCTGCTGCAGCATAGCATTGCCTCCAAAGTGTATGCCGGAGACATTCGTCCGGGACCACTGGATGCCGCCAGGCAAAACAGCCAAAAATTTGGCATGACAGACAGAATGCAGTTTTTCCTTTCCGACGGCGCAAAGGCAATCCCCCATGATTTTGATACCCTGGTATGTGCCGGAATGGGGGCGGACGTTATGGTATCCATACTGGATAACGCCCCCTGGCTGCGCAGCAACGCATACAGACTGATCCTGCAATGCCAGTCCAGGACACCGATTCTGCGGAAATATCTTTCAGAAAACGGATGGGAAATACGGCAGGAAAACGCATTGAGAGACGGAAGGTTCCTGTACACCATTATGGAGGTAATCTGGAATCCATACGTGCCCCTTACCCCGGGACAGTGCTACCTCCCCCCTGCCCTTTTGACGGGCAATGGTGGAGAAAAGGGCAACTATATCCACTGGGTCATGGAGCACCTGCGACTGACGGTAACAAACCAGAAGGAACACGCCCCGGAGCTTGCCCGGCTTGCACTGATAGAGCTGGATAATCAGGAGGAGACAGTATGATACAGGTACAGAACCTTTTAACCTACATGGAATCCCTTGCGCCCAAAGCACTCGCCATGGACTGGGACAATCCGGGACTGCAAATTGGCTGCCCGGAACAAGAGGTGCACAAAATTCTGATTGCCCTGGATCCCTTTGAAGGGGTATGCCGGGAGGCTGTACAGACCGGTGCGGATTTGGTCATCACCCATCATCCCATGTTCTTCCGTCCCGCAAAAAACATCACCAGCAGTAGTGCCACAGGCCGGGCCGCCATGACTCTGATTCAAAACGGAATCAGTCTTTTCAGCGCCCACACCAATCTGGATATCGCCTCCGGAGGTATCAATGATGTATTGGCTACCAAACTGGGGATGAAAGACGTGGAGGTATTCGGAGAGGAAAACCTCCTCCGGAAAGGCAGCATTCCCTGCCAGCCGCTTTCCGCCTTTCTGGAAAAAGTCAAAACAGCTTTGGGATGCCCGGGGCTTCGATATGCCGATGGCGGCATCCCCTGCCGGAAGATTGCCGTAGGCGGCGGTGCCTGTGCAGATTCTTTTTGGGAGGCCAAACTGGCCGGCTGCGACACATTTGTGACTTCAGACATCAAATACAATCAGTTCTGGGATGCCCGGGACATTGGACTGAACCTGATCGACGCAGGACATTTTTATACGGAAAATCCCATTGTGGCGGTGCTTGCGGAGAAAATTCAGGCTGCATTTCCGGATATTCAGGTGGAAATTTCCAAAACACACCGGGATTGCATGAATTTCTTCTGAAATAAGGTTGATTTTTTTCTGTATAAGTGCTAAAATATATTGAACATTTTTGAAAACATTCCAGAAAGGGAAGATCTACATATGTCCGGACATTCCAAATGGCATAACATTCAGAAAACCAAGGGCGCACAGGACGCCAAGCGTGCCGCATCCTTTACCAAGATTGCAAAGGAAATGATCGTGGCCGTGAAAGAAGGCGGCGGCTCTGCCGACCCCGCCTACAACTCCCGCCTGGCCACCATTATCACCAAGGCCAAGGCTGCCAACATGCCCAACGACAACATCAAGCGTGTGCTGGAGAAAGCCAGCAACGCCGGAACCGGCGAAAGCTACGAAGCCATCACCTACGAAGGCTATGGCCCCGGCGGTGTTGCCGTGATCGTAGAAGCTATGACCGACAATCGGAATCGTACCGCAGGTTCTGTCCGCCACCACTTTGACAAGTACGGCGGAAACCTGGGTGCCAACGGCTGTGTCAGCTGGAGCTTCGACAAGAAAGGTGTTCTCGTAATCGACAACGAAGACGGCGACTACGAAGAAGACGAAGTGATGATGGATGCAATGGACTGCGGCGCAGACGATTTTGAAGCTGATGGTGATGTGTTCACTGTTTACACCACTCCCGATGACTTCAACGCTGTTGCCGACGGCCTGACCGCCAAGAAGTACACCTTTGTCTCCGCTCAGATTGAAATGGTTCCCCAGAACTATGTAAAGCTCTCTGCCGAAGACGCTGAGAAAATGGAAAAGATGCTGGATCTGTTCGACGACGATGACGACGTACAGAACACCTGGCACAACTGGGAACAGGAATAAGATGCAAAATATACTCTGGTAATTTAATTTCACTATTTAGTATAAGTATCAGTTGATTATTTCTCTC
>CAZCRO010000103.1:0-5002 GCA_964501115.1 uncultured Oscillospiraceae bacterium | reverse complement strand
AATCGAATAAAGGAGAAATAAGTATGAAAGCAACAGGCATTGTACGCCGGGTGGATGACCTGGGCAGGATTGTGATACCGAAAGAAATCCGCCGAACTCTGCGAATCCGGGAAGGTGACCCGTTGGAGATTTATACGGAGAAAGACGGCGGGGTGATATTCCGGAAGTATTCTCCCATGGGGGATTTGCAGGAGTTTGCCAGCCAGATGTGTGAATCCATCGGCACGGCTACGGGGCATATTGCGGCGATTGCGGATCGGGATGGGATCATTGCGCTCCATGGCGCGCCCCGGAAGGAGCTGCTGGACAAGCCCAATTCTCCGGAGCTGGAAAAGCTGATGGAGCAGCGCAAGAGCTATCTCTACCACTCCGGGGACAGTCCTATCCGGGCATCCCAGGGGGAGAGCCGGTTCCATCTGGGGGCGGCCTGCCCCATTTTGTCCCAGGGGGATCTGATGGGCAGTGTTCTTCTGCTTCTGGGGGAGGAGGACACGCCCCTGGGAGAGGGCGACCAGAACCTGGCCAAAGCCGTGGCGGGCTTTCTGGGAAAGCAGATGGAAAACTGAAAAAAGCAAAGGGAGCCGTCTTTAAAAGGACAGCTCCCTTTTTATGGGTGAAATTGTTCAGAATGGCAGGATTTTCAGGCGTTCCTGTCCGTTGGTGTTGGGGGAATGGATGGCCAACCGGCGGGTGCCGGAAAAGTCCCGGAACAGCATTCCGTGGCCGCCAATATCCACCGCAGGGGCATCCTGCTGAATCCAGGGGCCGGTCACTCTGCCGCTGGGGCTCTGCGCAATGCCGATGGCGTAGCCGTTTTTGCTGAAGCTGGACCAGATCATGTTCAGTGTCCCCCGGCAGGAGGAATAGAGGAAGGGGCCGTCGGTTACAAAGTTTTCCCCCTCTCCTTTTACCACATCTCCGGTATTGGAGACGCACCAGGGTGCATCCTTGGCGTGAAAAAGGGTGACCGGCGGGGAGACAAGCTCCCTGAGATCCCGGGAAAGCTCTGCCGCGCAGATGGCTCCGTTTTGGATTTGGGTCCATTCATGGGAGAAAACCAGCCATGGGGTGCCGTCTTCTTCCACATAGAGTGTACCGTCCAGGCATTCCCAGTCGGCGGGGGTAACGGGGCCGTCGGAGATGGGGCGGTAAGGCCCGGTGAGCTGCTCCGACCGGAGAATCTGGGTGCCCCGGCACCGGCTATCGGATTTGAAGCTGGCGATCAGATACCAGCTCCCGTTATAAAAATGAACCTCCGGTGCCCAGAAATGCTTCGTGGCCCAAAAATCTTCCGGGGGGCGGAAGGCACAGGTCGGCTCGGACCAGTTTTCCAAATCCCGGCTGGCGTACACCAGAAACCCCTCCCCGGGGCCGTTCCAGGGATCGGAATCC
The DNA here is from genome assembly GCA_964501115.1 of uncultured Oscillospiraceae bacterium. Taxonomy (GTDB): domain Bacteria; phylum Bacillota; class Clostridia; order Oscillospirales; family Oscillospiraceae; genus Faecousia. Next base: position 3,610 of record CAZCRO010000103.1, on the reverse strand, counting down.
GTGGTGCCGAAGAGATAATAGGTCTTGGCTTCCGGGACGGGAACAAGGAAGGGATCCCGGATGCGGATCTGCTGTGTGGGAATCGGATATTCACGGGCCATAGGTTGCCTCCTGCACATATTGTCCGGCCTGGGCATAGCTTTCCAGGGAGATGGGCTGCCCGTCCTGTCCGGCGGTACAGTTCCGGAAGCGGATGCCCCTCAGTGGGTGGGCTTCGTCATAGCCGGAGAGATAGACGGAAAAATCCTCCGGGAAATGGATGTCTTCAAACAGGATGTCTTCGATCTGCCCGGCGGAGGCATCCGTGGACCACTTATCTTTTACAATGCAGCAGCAAACGGCATGGTTGCTCTCCTGACGGATGTCTATGTCCCGGAAGGTGATGTCCGAAACCTTTGCGGCATCGCAGATATATACCCCCAGAGCGCAGACTTCCGTCGTCCAGTCGGCCATGCTGTGCAGCACATCGCAGTGCTCGAAGGTGGCACGGTAGATATTGTGCCGTGTCTCTCCGGCAACCCCGAAGGCACGCACTTTGTCATTCCATACCGTACAATTCCGAACCAGAATGTCGTGGGTCTCCACCCGCGGTGTCCAGGCCATGCTCTTCAGGCAGATGGCATCATCCCCTGTGCGGATGAAGCAGTTTTCCACCAGGGCGTTGTGGGTATCCACCAAATCGATGCCGTCGCTGTTTTCCCGGTAGGCCAGCATGCGCACACCGTCCACATGGACATTTTTGCAGCCGAAGAAGGGCATCGTCCAGCTGCAGGCACCCACCATGGTGATGCCGCTGACTTCCACATTCTCGCAGCTGGTGAAGCAAATGGTTCTGCGGGCGTGCCAGTCCAGCGGGGTCATATCCAGAATGCCCTGTCCGCATATGCGGATGTTTTTTTGCTCCTTCGCGAAAAAGAAGTCCTGATAGCAGGTTTTTCCCGCCCAGTCCAGAGGATCCAGAATCTCGTCCAGGGCATCGGGCTGCATGGGCGTTACAATCGCGCCGGGTGCCAGATAAATCGTTTGGTTGCTCTTCAGCTCCAGATTGCGGATCTGGTGCAGCCCCGGTTCAAACCAGAGTACGTTTTCGTCCTCCGGCTCCGGCACTGGTTCGGCGGCCGGGGCAAACAGGGACAGGGGGCGTCCGGCGGTGCCGTTGGCTTCCAGTAGCAGGTTTTGTGCTTGTTTTATGGAGAAGGATACGCTCTGCCCCTCCCACTCCGGGAGGATGCCCAGCCGCCGGGACAACACTTCCGCTTTGCGGAGGGGGGCATGAAAGACGGCCCGGATTGTCTTTGCCCCTGCGGGAAGCAGCGCAAAGCTGTGGGGCCCGGCGTGGGTAACAGGGGTATCCAATACCGTTAGCTCCGTATTGTCTGCCCAAACCCTCCAGTAGGCGGAGCGGGCAAGCCCCGTGGGGAAAGGGGAATGGGGGAAAACACCCCGGGTCAGATACGCGCTTATATCCCCGGCATACTCCGGGACATAGTTGGGATCCTTTGCCGCAATACGCATACCATCACCCCTTTACCGCACCGGAGGTCATGCCGGACATGATCTGCTTCTGGGCGCAGAAATACAGGAGAATCACCGGCAGAGACACAATGACAACATCCGCAAACACCAGATTCCAGTCGGAGCTGTGGGTGCTGAAGAAATTATAAATGGTCAGAGGCAGGGTGTAATTTGTGGACTTGTTCAGGAAGTAGATCGTGGTTCCGAAGTCGTTCCAGACATTCATGAAGGTCAGAATGAACAGGGTCACGGTCATGGGCTTGAGCAGGGGGAAGATCACGGTAAAGAACATCCGCATGGAGCCGCAGCCATCCAGAATGGCGGCTTCGTCGATCTCCCGGGGGATGCTTTTCAGCGCACCCAGGTACAGGAAAGTAGCCAGCGGAAGGTTGGCGGCGGTGAGCACCATGGCTGCGCCCAGGAAGGTTTTCAGATGCAGGTAGGAGCAGATGATGTATGTGGGAATGATCTGCCCGGGGATGATCAGGCCGATTACAAAGTAAGTGGTCAGCCGTTTGGCCAGAGGCGTTCCCCGGCGCTGCAGGACATAGGCAGCCGTGGCGGAGAGAAGAATGATCAGCGTCACGGACAGCAGCGTGACAATGCAGCTGTTGCGGAAGGCGTTCATCACGCCGGTTTCAAAAACCTCCCGGTAGTTTTCCAGGATATTCCACTGGGTTGGGAGGGAAAAGCCCATTTCCGCGGCTTCTTTTTTGGTTTTGAAGGAGTTGAGGATGATTACACCGAAGGGTGCCACCACGACGGCGCTGATCACCAGGGCGATCAGGCTTCGCAGGGAAGCTGCCATTTTTTTCATGCCTCTACCTCCTTGCCGGAAAGATACTGGTTGGTGGGCAGAGCGATCAGCACCACAAAAATCGTGAGAATGACGCTGGCCGCACAGCCCCGGCCATAGTTGCCGTTGCTGAAAGAGGAATAGATCAACGTGCCGAAGACGGAGGTTGCGGAGCCGGGGCCGCCCTTGGTCAGAGTTTGCACCAGGTCGAAGACCTTCAAACCGCCGACGATGTTGATAATCAAAGCATTATTGAATGCCGGAATAATAAGGGGCAGTGTGATGTTGCGGAATCTCTGCCAGGGGGTGGCGCCGTCCAGCTGGGCGGCCTCATAGTAGGTCACATCGATGCTTTGCAGACCAGCCAGGAAAATGACCATGGAATAGCCGGACCATTTCCAGATTTCCACAAAGGCGCAGGAGAAAATGGCGATTTTCGGATCTGTCAGCCAGTTTTGCTTCCAGGCTTCCAGGCCAAACTGAACCAGCGCCTGATTGATCAGGCCGTTGGGGTGCATCATGGAGCGAAACACCAGGCCGACGGCGACATTGCTCAAAATAGCGGGCAGGAAAAACACCGTGCGCAGGTAATTGGCGCCCCGAAACTTATGGTTGACAAACAGCGCCAGCAACAGTCCCAGACCGGTTTTGCCGATGGTGGTCACGATGGCAAACAGGAGGGTGTTTTTGATGGCAACATTGATATAGGGATCGGAAAATACATTTTTAAAGTTGGTCAGACCCGCCCAGGTCATTTTGGACAGCTGAAAGGAGTTGGCATTGAAAAACGACATGATGATGCCGACTCCCGCAGGCAGAATGAACAGGACGGTGTAAACAAGCAGCGCCGGGGAAGCCATCCATAGAGAATAGGGCGAGCGGATTGTGCCCTGCTTGCTCCGGGAAAGTCTTGGAGAATGGTTTTTCAAAAACCTCACACCTTTCAAATCATAGGGGTATAAATAAATGGAGTGTTGCCACTCCATTTATTTATATATTTCGGAAGTTACCAGTTGGCGTCGCTGGCTGCCTGGGCGTTCGCGGCGGTATCGCTGTCCAGCAGCTCCATAACGGTGTCCAGATCCATGCCACCGGCCAGGTAGTCCTGAACGTGGATGTGGTAATCGCCGTAGTGGTAGCGGTTGCCGTTCTGCCAAACTTCCATGCTGTTGCCGGCCAGCATCTGCTCATACAGGGTCTGGTAAGCCTCGGGAAGTTCGCAGGTGACGTTCTTGTTCAGGTAGATGCCGGGCTGAGCTTCCGCATAGACCTTCTGTGCGGTGGAGGAGGCCAGGAAGT
>CAZCRO010000102.1:0-5099 GCA_964501115.1 uncultured Oscillospiraceae bacterium | reverse complement strand
CCCATCTTGGGGAAGGTGTACACTCTCTTGCGGATGTCCACAAAGCGCATGGCCATATCCAGGAAATCGGCCTCGGGATGCTCATAGAGCACCCACATGATCTTGCCGGCGTCCATGGCGGAGCCACCGCCGATGGCAAGGATCAGATCCGGCTGGAAGGCAGCCATCTGGGCGGCGCCTTCTCTGGCGCAGGCCAGGCTGGGGTCGGGAGCGACATTGTAGAAGGTGGTGTGGGCGATGCCCATCTCTTCCAGCTTTGCCTCGATGGGCTTGGTATATCCGTTCTGGAAGAGGAAGGAGTCGGTTACGATGAAGGCCTTTTTGTGTCCCTTCAGCTCAGCCAGGGCAACGGGCAGGCAACCCTTCTTGAAGTAAACCTTTTCAGGGGCACGGAACCACAGCATATTTTCCCTCCGGATGGCAACAGTTTTGATATTCAGCAGGTGCTTGACACCGACGTTCTCCGAGACGGAGTTGCCGCCCCAGGAGCCGCAGCCCAGGGTCAGGGAAGGTGCCAGCTTGAAATTATACAGGTCGCCGATGCCACCGTGGGAGGAGGGCGTGTTTACCAGAATCCGGCAAGTCTTCATCCGGGCAGCGAAAGCGTCCAGCTTTTCTTTGGCGTTGACGGGATCCAGGTATACGGAGGCCGTGTGGCCGAAGCCGCCGTCACGCACCAGGGTATCTGCCTTGTCCAGTGCGTCGGCAAAGTCTTCTGCCCGGTACATGGCCAGAACGGGGGAGAGCTTTTCATGGGCGAAGGGTTCGCTGATGTCGGTGGAGGTGACTTCCGCAATCAGCACCTTGGTGCTTTCCGGCACTTCCACGCCGCCCAGTGCGGCGATGGTGTGGGCAGACTGGCCGACAATCTTTGCGTTCAGCGCACCGTTGATGAGAATGACGGGACGCAGCTTCTCCATCTCTTCCTCCGTCAGGAAGTAGCAGCCACGGGCCTGGAATTCCCCGCGCACGGCATCGTAGACGCTGCTGTGTACCACGCAGCTCTGCTCAGAGGCGCAGATCATGCCATTGTCGAAGGTCTTGGAGTGGATGATGGAGGAGACAGCCAGGAGAATGTCCGCGCTTTCGTCGATGACGGCGGGGGTGTTGCCGGGGCCGACACCCAGGGCAGGCTTTCCGGAGGAATAAGCGGCTTTGACCATGCCGGGGCCGCCGGTGGCCAGGATGAGATCACTTTCCCGCATGACCTGATTGGTCAGCTCCAGGCTGGGCTGATCAATCCAGGCGATGATGTTTTCCGGAGCGCCGGCAGCCACAGCGGCTTCCAGCACGACCTTCGCCGCGGCGATGGTGCAGGCCTTGGCACGGGGATGGGGGGAGATGATGATGGCGTTGCGGGTTTTCAGGCAGATCAGGGTTTTGAAAATAGCGGTGGAAGTGGGGTTGGTGGTGGGGATAACCGCACCAATTACGCCGATGGGCTCAGCAATGCGCTGGATGCCGAAGGCGGTATCCTCTTCCAGGACGCCACAGGTTTTGGTATCTTTATAAGCGTTGTAGATGTACTCGGCAGCATAGTGGTTTTTGATTACCTTGTCTTCCACCACGCCCATGCCGGTTTCGGAAACGGCCAGCTTGGACAGAGGAATGCGCATTTTGTTGGCGGCGATGGCGGCAGCCTTGAAAATGGCATCTACCTGCTCCTGGGTGTAGGTGGCAAAGGTGCGCTGGGCTTCCCGGCACCGGGCCAGAGCATCGGTGAGTTCCTGGGGGGTGGTTACAGCGGGATAAGTCTTTTCCATAACAAACTGTCCTTTCAAAAGTAGGTGTAGTGTACCGGTATAATTCTACTGATACGCTCATATCGATAAAAAAATATCTATGTGTTTGTAGCTATCATACCATGCTTTTGGAAATTGTCAATAGGCAAAATGGCCGGTTTGTACAAATATTCCAGTGCTTATGCGCAACTTGATTGTACCATGGAGGGGCGAGATAGACAAGTTGGGATAATGTCCAATTCTGTTTTATCGATAAAACCCATCGGAATGCTGGCATAATTCCCGGAGGAACAGGGGAGAAAGAATGTTTTATTTTGCAATCGTTCGGAAAATTTTTGAAAACCAGTTGCTATTTTTAGCAAAGTAACGTATAATGCTATCAAAAGTCCGGCAGCGGTCAGGGAAGGAGAAAACAACATGACAACAAGGGAATTGCGCAAGTTGAGCCGGGGAGAGCTGATGGAGCTGCTGTTGGCTCAGGGAAAAGAGATCCAGGTGCTGAAGGAGCGTCTGGACAAGGCAGAAAAAGCCCTGGAGAACCGGGAAATTCAGCTCCGTGCCTCCGGAACCCTGGCGGAGGCGGCACTTCGCCTGAATGGTGTATTCGAGGCGGCGGACAAGGCCTGCCAGCAATATATGGAAAACGTGCAGCGTTTGGCACGGGAACAGGAGAAGTGGATCAATGAAACATACGAAAAAAAAAGAAACACATTGAGTCCCCGGATCTGGATGTTCTGGAAGCGGAGGTACATCGTCTGCGCTATCGTTCCCGCTACCGCACCGTACTGCGCAGCACGGTGTATACTCTGGTAGTTGTGGCGGCTGTGGCTGTGCTGGTGGCAACCATCTGGCTGCCGGTGCTGCAAATTTATGGCGCGTCCATGACCCCTACGCTGAGCGAGGGAGACATTGTGGTTTCCCTGAAGGGAGCGGATTTTCAGCAGGGCGACCTGGTGGCCTTCTATCTGGGCAATAAGATTCTGGTCAAGCGCTGTATCGCCGGGCCGGGGCAGTGGGTGGATATGGACGAGGATGGCAGCGTGTATGTAGACGGCCAGCTCCTGGAAGAGCCGTACCTGTCTGAAAAAAGTCTGGGCGATGCCAACATCGAGTTTCCCTATCAGGTTCCGGACAACCGCTATTTCTGCATGGGTGACCACCGAGCCACCAGTGTAGACTCCCGGCATACGGAAATCGGCTGCGTGTCCGAAGAGCAGATCGTGGGAAAAATTGTCTTCCGGGTCTGGCCGCTGGATGATTTTGGCAAGCTGAAGTAAAGATGAAAAAAGAAGTCCCTCTCAGTCGTGCTGTTGCATGACTGAGAGGGACTTTTGCTGCTTAGGATGCTCCGGAGCTTACATCTTTTCGGGGGCGGAGAAGCCCAGCAGATCGATGCAGGTCTCCAGGATGTTTTTGGCCAGGCCGATCAGGGAGATATAGCCGGCTTTCAGAGCTTCGTCTTCCTCACTGAGGATCCGGGTCTCGTGATAGAACTTGTTCACGCAGCCGGCCAGCTCATAGATATAGGCGCAGATGATGTTGGGGCTGGAGGTTTTCAGTGCCTGCTCCAGAGTGGGGCCAAGCTTGGTGATGGCCAGCATCAGATCCTTGGCGTAGTCGTTGGCGGGCAGCTGAATGGGCAGATTTTCCCAGGCACCGTACCGGGTCAGGATGCTCTTGATGCGCACGATGGTGTAGAGGATGTAGGGGCCGGTGTTGCCTTCAAAGGCAGCAAAGCGCTCCATATCGAAGTTGTAGTCCTTGGTGGGCTGGTTGGACAGGTCACCGTATTTCAGAGCGGCCATGGCGATCTTGGCCGTGGTGGCTTCCACCTGATCGTCTTCCACGATTTTGTTCTCCATAACCTTGGCACGGACAAAATCGGTCATGTCGGAGATCAGCTGCTCCAGACGCAGAACGCCGCCGTCACGGGTCTTGAAGGGCTTGCCGTCCTTGCCGTTCATGGTGCCGAAGCCTACGTGCTCCAGTTCGGTTTCCGGGGAGACGATGCCGGCCTTGCGTGCCGCACGGAAAACCTGCTCGAAGTGCAGATTCTGCCGCTTGTCTGTGACATAGAGAATCTTTTCCGGATTCCAGTCCTGCATACGCTGTACCATGGTGGCCAGGTCGGTGGTGGCATAGATGGAGGAGCCATCGGACTTGACCAGGATGCACGGAGGCATTTCCTTCTTGTCACCCGGCTCTTCTACCGGGATGACCCAGGCACCATTGGACTGTACGGCAATGCCGCGCGCCTTCATATCCTCTACCATAGCAGGGATATAGGGGTCTGCATCGCTTTCACCCAGCCACTTTTCAAAGTGGACATCCAGGTTATCGTAATTTTTCCGCAGGTCGGTGACGGATACGTGCATGATGTGATCCCACAGTGCCCGGTATCCCCGGCGACCCTGCTGCAGCTCCAGAGTGGCCTGGTGTGCCAGATGGGAGAATTCGGGGTCGCTCTTCTTGCCGGAGGCAGTGGGATAGATTTCTTCCAGCTCGTCTACGGTGAAGGGGGCTTGCTTGGGATATTCCCCGGTAAAGTCCGAGTCAAAATAGGGAAGCTCCGGCTGCCGCTGGGAAAGTTCCGCAATGATCAGACCCATTTGCAGACCCCAGTCGCCCAGGTGGACATCACCGATGGTGTTGTAGCCCAGGTAGCTGTACAGCCGCTTCAGGCTTTCACCGATGATGGCGGGACGCAGGTGGCCGATGTGCAGGGGCTTAGCCACGTTGGCACCGCCGTAGTCCACCACGATGGTTTTGCCCTGTCCGGGCTGAGCAACGCCGAAACGGTCTGCGGTGCGCATTTCTTCCAGATAGCTCTGCAGGAAGTGGCCGGAGAGCTTCAGGTTGATAAAGCCGGGCATAACGGCCTCCACCAGGCTGTAGTCCTGGGCATCCAGCTGCTCTACCACAGCCTTGGCGATCTGGATGGGGGCGCACTTGTACTGCTTGGCAGCGGCCAGAGCGCCGTTGCACTGGTATTCGCACAGGTCGGGGCGGTTGGAAATATTCACCCGGCCGAAGGAAGGATCGTAGCCTGCCTTTTCAAAGGCCAGCTCCATTTTCTTGGTGATAATATCTAGGATTTTTTCCATTTTTTGAATCTCCTGAATGATAATACTCGGCTTACTGCTTGTTCTCGGCCATCCAGGCGAGGTAGTCGTCGTAGGTGCCGTAGCGGTCTACGATGGTGCCGTCGGGCTGGAAGGCGATTACACGGTTACAGGTGGAAGTCAGCAGCTCATGGTCATGGGAGGCCAGCAGCACAACGCCCTGGAAGGCTTCCAGACCCTTGTTCACAGCCTGGATGGATTCCATATCCAGGTGGTTGGTGGGCTGGTCCAGCAG
>CAZCRO010000101.1:0-5103 GCA_964501115.1 uncultured Oscillospiraceae bacterium | reverse complement strand
CACCAGGGTAACGCCGCTGTCCAGGGAAATGTCATGGGGAAGCTGGGGAATATAGAGCACACTGGCGCAGATTCCGGCCAGGAAATTGGCCTCCTGGCAGCTGTGGGCGCTGTAGCCCAGCACGGCTACGTGCTTGCCCCGGTAGAACATGGCATCGCAGGTGGCGCAGTAGCTGACGCCCCGCCCCAGCAGTTCGCTTTCTCCCGGCAGAGGCTTGCCGGTAACGACACCGGCTGCCAGAATGACGGTTTTGGCCTCAAACATGGTCTCGGCGGTTTGCAGAGCAAAATAGTCTCCCATTGCGTATACGGCGGTGACCTGGGTATCGTGAACGGGAATTTCCAGCTGCCGCAGCTGCTCACCCATGGCCTGCGCCATGGCCACCCCGGTGGTATTGGGAAGCCCGGGGTAGTTCAGAACCTGCCCGGCCTTCTCCATTTTTTCGCTCAGATTTTTGGAGCCGAAAAGCATCAGAGTCTTGTTGCGGATTTTTGCGGTAATGGCCGCCGAAACCCCGCCGGGGCCGGTGCCGATGATGGCAATATCCAATCTGTCCATAGGATACGTCCTTTCCTGTAAAAAATACAAATCAGTTTCTCTAAATTCAATTGTACACAATTATTATGCGATGTCAACAGGAAAAATGAAAACAATTTGTGACACCCCTCTCCCTTCCCCCGGGGAGTTGCCATGGAGATCAAAAGAGTTTGCGGCCGAAAAGCAAAGGGAAAAATTGCAATGCTTCCTGTTGACAAGTTCATGTACATTAACTATAATGAAGTTCATGTACATGAACTATCGAGGTGATCCGATGGACAGGAATTTTGAAACCAACGCAGTGCTGTCACTTTTTTGCAAGAACTATATGGAGCTGAAGAAGGGGCTCCCTGTTCGCCCCAGCGAGATGGGGGTGCTCAATATCATTGCCCAGACCCCCGGCCCTCATACGCCGGTTATGCTGGCAGAGCTTTTGGGGGTGTCCAAGCCCATGATCACGGCACACCTGACCTCTCTGGCGGAGAAAGGGTACATCACGAAGGAGCAATCTGCCTCAGACAAGCGTGCTTATTACATTCTCCTCACAGAGAAGGCTGTGGCACTGGTGGAAAGCGCCAGGTGGGAAATGAACAACCACCTGAACAGCCTGGCCGCCGATATGGGACAGGAGGAATTTGAAAGGTTTGTAGAGCTTGCAAAGCATGCAAATAAGATTTTGGAAGCAGGCAGAGGTGAAAACAAATGACAAAAGAAGGAATTTACGAATTTATCGCTCGGCAGAAGACCTCCCTCATTTCCTCTGTCGGAGAGGACGGCTATCCTGCCACCCGCGCACTGATTCAGCCGGTGTGCATCGAAGAGAATGTGATCTGGTTTGCCACCTATACATCTTCCCGAAAAGTGCGGCATTATCGTGCCAATCCCAAGGCATGCGTTTATTTCTATGAGAAAGGTCGCAATTTCCAGGGAGCGGAGCTCAAGGGCACCATGGAGGTCTGTACCGATCAGGCCACAAAAGAACGGTTCTGGAAACCTTTCTTTACCCGGTTCTACCGTAAGGGCGTCACAGACCCCGATTATTGTATTCTGAAATTCACCGGCTTCGAAGCCCAGTGGTTCGCAAGCCAGCGAACCCAAACCATTCAACTCTGAGGAGGTACTTTTTATGGATCTGAATGATAAAATCTGGAATCCCTGGCACGGCTGCCACAAGTGCAGCGAGGGTTGCCAGAACTGCTACGCCTACTTCCTGGATAAGCGCTACGGAAGAGATACCAGCGAAGTGGTCAAGAACAAATCTGACTTTACCCTGCCCATCAAGAAGGACAGAAACGGCAACTGGAAGCTGCCCAGCGGCTCCTTCGTCCGGGTGTGCATGGCAAGCGACTTCTTCCTGGAGGAGGCGGATGCCTGGCGGGTGGAAGCCTGGGATATGATCCGCCGCCGCCCGGATGTGACCTTCTCCCTGCTGACCAAGCGTGCCGAGCGCATCAAAGACTGCCTGCCTTCTGACTGGGGCGATGGATGGGATAATGTATCCTTTTCCGTCTCCTGCGAGAATCAGAAGCGGCTGGAGCAGCGGATTCCCTGCCTGCTGGATCTGCCTGCCAAGCATCGCTGGGTTAGCCTGAAGCCTTTCATTGGTGAGATCGATATTGCGCCTTATCTTGCCACCGGCAAGATTGAGACGGTACTGGCTGGCGGTGAAAACTATCTTGGTTCCCGTCCGCTGCACTATGAATGGGTCAAAAAGGTCTACGATGCCTGTGCGGAGCACGATGTCCAGTTTATCTTTGGGCAGACCGGCAACATCTTCATTAAGGATGGTAAGGAATACAAGATCCGCAACCGTACCGAGCAGATGGTGCAGGCATTGAAGAGCGGCCTGAATTACCCGGCCAAGGATATTGAGGCGGAAGTTGCCGCCATCTATGACCGCAAGGCGAAAATGAAAGCAGCCATGGAAGCCAAACACAAACCCAGGGAAGAAGATAAATTTCATTGCTAAACTACAGGGAGGATCGTATTGTGAATGCTCTTGAAAATTTGTACAGCAGAAAATCTGTCCGCAGCTATACCGGTGAAGCCATTTCTGATGCCGAGCTGAATGAAATTCTGAAGGCTGCCTATGCCGCGCCTGTTGGCCGGGCAATGTATAATACCCTGCAGCTGACCGTCATCAGCAACAAAGAGTACCTGGCCAGGGTGGAAGCCCATATGGCCTGCGCTGTTGGAAATCCCAACCTGCATCCCTTCTATGGCGCACCGACTGTGATTTTGGTCTCTTCTGCCGGCCCTGTGGGCAATGTCAACTATTCCAATGCCGCGATTGTCGTCCATAATATGGCGCTGGCTGCCACCGAACTGGGCGTCGGCTGCTGCCACATTTGGGGTGCGGTTGGTATGCTGAGCGGCAATGCCGAACTCGTCAGGGAACTGAATTTGCCGGAGGGTATGGTGCCTTGCTGTGCCATCGCACTGGGGCATACCAACGAGACCTATGCAGTCCGGGAAATTCCTGAAAACCGCATCAAAACGGAATACCTGAAATAATACACCTTAGCGTGTCGAAAAAAGCCCGCAGTTTTTTTCGACAGCCCAGGGACTCGGCGCACTATGCTGAGTCCCTTCTTTTTTACCTGCTTCGATGCCAAACAGATGGCTGGAACCCCTCCGGATGCACTATGCCGGGTCTGTGGCAGCGGAACAGAAAAAACTTCCAGTGTCGTCCCCAAAGAGGCGTTATGCGAAAATATTTGTTGGTATTTTTGCCAATGATGTGATATACTACGGATGGCTTTTTTTGAAACGCTGTTACATAGATTTACAGAGACTTATGAAAAAAACGAAAGTCCCCAAAAAAACAGTAAAATCAAGGTTTTGCAGACTTCTGGAGGAATATAGAGATTATGATAAAAATACTTTTTTTGTGCCACGGCAATATTTGCCGCAGTACGATGGGGCAATATATTTTGCAGGATATGCTTAACCGGAAGGGGCTGGGGGAGCGGTTTTTGGTTGACTCGGCGGCGGTGAGCCGGGAGGAGCTGGGGAACCCGATTTATCCTCCCGCCCGGCGGGAGCTGGAGCGGTGGGGGGTTCCCGTGGGCAATCACCGGGCACGCCAGGTGACGATGGAAGACTATCGGGAATTTGACCGGATCTATTACATGGATGAAAGCAACCGCCGCTATCTTTCCGGACTGCTGCCCCGGGATCCGGAGAAAATCCGCAAGCTGCTGCCTTACGATGTGGCGGACCCCTGGTATACCGGGAACTTTACCCAAACATATGAGGATCTGGTGCTGGGGTGCCAGGGGATTTTGGAGGAATTTACATGAATTACGAACATCTGGAGGCGCAGCTGGCAGAGCTTCCCCTGTATGTATACGCCTGGGTGGATCCCCGGGAGCTGGAATTTTCCCATCGGGTGCGGTGGATCTGCGAGCATGAATGCAGCATGTACGGCAAAAGCTGGGCCTGCCCGCCGGGGGTGGGAACGGTGGAGGAATGCCGGGAAAAATGCCTGGGCTACAACAAGGCGCTGATGATTTCCACCATCACCGAGGTGGCGGATATAGCCGATTTGCAGGGGACGCTGGAAACACGGGCAGAGCATGAAGCGCTGACGGACCAGGTGGCGGAGTTCTTCCACCAGCAGGGGATTCAGCCTTATGTCCTGTCCACGGAGGCCTGCGCCATCTGTGAGCGCTGCGCCATTGCCGATGGTCAGCCCTGCAGATTCCCGGAGAAAATGCACCCGTGTGTAGAGAGCCAGGGCATCAACATTATCCCGACTCTGGAGGCCAACGGCCTGGAGTTCCAATATGGGGAAAATGTGGTAACTTGGGTGTCTTTATTGTTGTTTTGCGACACAATATAAATATAAAAAGATCGATTTCACAGCACTATAAGGGGAAAATGCACAAAGCTGTCCCGCCATTTTGTCAAATGTAATAAAATTTCATAGAATTTGTAATTTTGGTTGCATTTGGAAGAGCGGCGTGTTATACTATTTGGGCATTTAGAAGAGTCAAATGTTATAAAAAAGAAAAAGTAGCAGCTGTAGAACTGCTCGCTATAGGAAAGGGGTATTTTATGTCTCACAAGTATGTTTACCTGTTTACTGAAGGCAACGGCAAGATGCGTGAGCTTCTGGGTGGTAAGGGCGCCAATCTGGCGGAAATGACCAACATCGGTCTGCCTGTCCCTCAGGGCTTTACTATTTCTACCGAAGCCTGCACCAAGTACTATGAGGACGGCCGGAAGATCAACGAGGATATTCAGGCTGAAATCATGAGCTACGTGGACAAGCTGGAGGAGATCACCGGCAAGAAGTTCGGCGATCTGGAGAATCCTCTGCTGGTCTCCGTTCGTTCCGGCGCCCGTGCCTCCATGCCCGGCATGATGGACACCATCCTGAACCTGGGTCTGAACGAGGACGTGGTTGGCGTTATGGCTGCCAAGTCTGGCAATCCCCGCTGGGCATGGGACTGCTATCGCCGCTTTATCCAGATGTATTCCGACGTTGTTATGGAAGTCGGCAAGAAGTACTTCGAGGTTCTGATCGACCGGATGAAGGAAGAGAAGGGCGTCAAGCTGGAC
>CAZCRO010000100.1:0-5272 GCA_964501115.1 uncultured Oscillospiraceae bacterium | reverse complement strand
GAGCAACTGCCTTTTAAGCAGTGGGTCCGGGGTTCGAATCCCCGGCGGGTCACCAAAAAACCTCCATTTGTTTCGGCAAATGGAGGTTTTTTGTCGAATAAATAGGGAAAGCAGGTGCTTTGTGGAAGAGAAAATTCAAATTCCGGAATGTTTTCCCGGGGTGATAAGATTTGGAGGCTGTGCATTGGGGACGCAGACCGGTCATCAGGCCGGACGGGTGCTCCTGGAGCGGCTGTACCGGGAAGAAACCGGGCAGAGCCTCCCACAGATTTGCATCACGGACCGTGGCAAGCCCTATTTTCGGGGGAGTGGCTACTATTTTTCCATCACCCATACCCGACGGCATGCTTTCTGTGTTCTCGCCAGCTGCCCGGTGGGGCTGGATGCCGAGGAACTGGACAGGAAAATACGACCTGAGTTGGCGAGGAAAATCCTCTCGCCCAGCGAGTATGCCCGCTACAGTCAATCCGTGGATAAAAATTCCACGTTACTCACCTTCTGGGTGCTGAAAGAGGCACAGGCCAAATGTACAGGCACCGGCCTGCAGGGCTATCCCAACCAAACGGATTTCCAACTGGATGACCCCAGAATCTGGCAGCAAGACGGCTGCATTCTGGCGATGATCCTGAAACCATAAAGAACTTTCAAAAATCTGCCTAAAATAACCGGAGGAATCCTATGAAGCTGATTCATTTGTCTGACCTGCACATCGGCAAGCGGGTCAATGAGGTCTCCATGATCGAGGAGCAGAAATACATCCTGGCACGGATCCTGGAAATAGTGGATGCGGAAGCGCCGGAGGCTGTTTTGATTTCCGGCGATGTCTATGACAAAACCACCCCCTCTGCAGAGGCGGTGGTGGTATTTGACGATTTTCTCTGGCAGCTTTCCAAGCGAAAGCGGGAGGTTTTTATCATCAGCGGCAATCATGACTCCGCTGAACGCCTGGCTTTCGGCGGACGGCTGATGGAAGGAACCGGCATTCATCTTTCACCGGTGTATGATGGCAAAATCTCCCCCGTTACCCTCTGTGATGTATATGGTAAGGTGGATTTTTGGCTGCTCCCCTTTGTGAAGCCCGCGCATGTAAAGCGGTTTTACCCTGAGCAAACCATCGAAAGTTATACCGATGCTCTGCGAACCGCTGTGGAAAACATGGGGATCGATCCATCCCTGCGAAATGTGCTGCTGACCCACCAGTTCGTCACCGGCTCTGCTACCTGCGATTCCGAGGAAATCAATGTTGGCGGCACGGATAATGTGGATGCTGCGGTGTTTGAGAACTTTGACTATGTGGCGCTGGGACATATTCATGGCCCGCAGAACATCGGTACAGAGCGGATCCGTTATTGCGGCACGCCGCTGAAATATTCTTTTTCCGAGGCCGGCCATAAAAAAAGTGTGACGGTGGTGGAACTGGGAGAAAAAGGCAGCTTCTGCCTGCGTACCATCCCACTGAAACCCCTGCATGACATGCGGGAGATCCGGGGAAGCTACAATGAGGTTACTGCCAGGAGTTTCTATGAGAATACAGCCACAGAGGACTATCTCCATATCATCCTGACCGATGAGGAGGATGTCCCCGAAGCGGTGGCACTTCTGCGGGTCATCTACCCCAATCTGATGAAATTGAGCTATGACAATACCCGTACCAGGAGCAGCGCCGTCATTGACGGAGCTGTGGATGTGCAGAAAAAATCCCAGCTGGAACTATTCAGTGAGCTTTACGAGCAGCAGAATAATCAGCCCATGTCCGATGTTCAGAAGAAATACATGCAGGAGCTGATTGAAAGCATCTGGGAGGGCAGCAAATGAGACCATTGAAACTGACTATGTCCGCCTTTGGCCCCTATGCCGGGCGGATGGAACTGGATTTTGAAACCCTGGGCACCGGCGGGCTGTATCTCATCACCGGGGATACCGGTGCGGGTAAGACCACAATCTTCGATGCCATCAGCTTTGCCCTCTTTGGCGAGGCCAGCGGCACAAACCGGGAGCCGGGGATGCTCCGCTCCAAATACGCGGAAGCGCAAACTCCAACCGAAGTAGAGCTGATTTTCCGTTATGCCGGAAAAGAGTATACCATCACCCGTAATCCGGAGTATATGCGCCCCAAGGGCCGGAGAGAGGGGCTGACCAAACAGATGGCCAATGCAAAGCTGGTGTACCCAGATGGTCATTTTCTGGACAAGCTGAAAGAAGTCAATGCTGCCGTGCAGGACATTCTGGGGCTGGACCGGGAGCAATTTTCCCAGGTAGCTATGATCGCCCAGGGAGACTTCCTGAAGCTTCTGCTGGCGGATACCAAGGAACGGCAGAAAATTTTCCGCAATATTTTCCACACCAATCTCTATGTGGAGTTGCAGGATCGGCTGAACAAGCAGGCCAATGAGGTGAAAAACCAGTGGGAGGATGCCAGAAACAGCATCCTGCAATATATGGAGGGCATTGTCTGGGGCGGGGATTCTGCCCTTGCAGAGTGTGCCGGAAAAGCCAAGGCGGGTCAGCTTCCCGGAGAGGAAGTGCTGCTTCTTCTGGATGCCCTGGTAGCAGAGGATCAGAAAGTCCGGGACACTCTGGATACCTGTCTTGCGGATATGGACAGTGCGCTGGAAAGCGTTGTGTCCCGGCTGACCAGGGCAAAGGCATATCAGGATACCAAATTAGCGCTGGAAAAATCAGAGCGTGAGAAAGAAGCTGCCCGGAGTCTTCTGCAACAGCGGCAGGAAGAACTGACAGCCCACCAGGCGCAAAAGCCCCGGCAGGAGGAGCTGAGCAGGCAGATCACGGCCATTGAGCTGACTCTTGCGGACTACGACCGTCTGGCTGAGCTGAAAAAAAGCCTGAATGTCTCCGAAAAGCAGAGAAAGAGCGGGGAAACCGGGCTGGAAACTGCCCAGCGGGAGAAAAACGCTCTGGCCACGGAAATGGAAAACCTGAAGGCAGAGGAAAAAGCTCTGGAGAATATCGGCGCGGAAAAGGAAAAGCTGCTTCAGCAGATGCAGAAGCAGCAGGAAAATAGGGAGAGTCTTCAAAAGCTGTTGGAAGAGATTGCCCAATTCTATACCCAACAGGCAAATTTAAAAGATGCACAGGAGAAATACCTGGCCGCTTCCGAAAAATCCACCTGCCTGATGGAGCAATACAATGCCAGAAACAAAGCCTTCCTGGATGAGCAGGCGGGCATCCTTGCCGGGAGGCTGGAAGAAAACCGCCCCTGCCCGGTTTGCGGTTCGCTGCACCACCCAGCACCTGCCCGCATGGCCGAAGCCGCCCCCACAGAAGAGGATGTAAAGAAAGCCAGGAAGGCCTATGAAAAAGCGGCGGGAGATACCGAAAAGGCCGGTGCTGCTGCCGCCAGGGAAAAAGGAAAGGCAACCGCTCTGGAAGAATCTCTCATCCGGGAAATTGCCACGCTTTTGGGTACTTTGGAAATTGGGGAGGCGAAAGGCGCTGCGGAAGCCCGTATCACGGAGCTGACGGAGTATATCGCAAAGCTGAAAGAGGAAATTGCCCGGATCACCAAAGCGCAGAAGCGGAAAACACAGCTGGCTGCACTGCTTCCACAAAAGGAACAGGCGCTGGCCGATAAGGAGGAGAAGATCGCCTCCTTCCGGGAACTGCTGGCCTCCACCACAGCGGCCATCCGGTCTGCCGGAGAGCAGGCCGGGGAATTGACAAAAAAGCTACCCTTTACGGAAAAGGCAGATGCCGTTGCCCGGCAAAATGTGCTGCGAAAAGAGCGGGAAGCCCTTCAGAAAGCTTTGGAACAGGCGGAAAAGAACCATGCCTCCTGCAAGGATGCCCTGACAGCCCTGGAAGCCTCCACAGCGCAGCTTCAGAAGCAGCTGGAGGGAGAAACGGAGTTGGATATGGAAGCTCTGACCCGGGAAAAGGACATGCTGACCGCCCGGAAGACAGAGATCCTGGACAATCAAAAGGCCGTTCATACCCGCCTTACAGCCAATGCCGCCTGCCGGAAGCACATCCGGAGCAAATCTGCCACCCTGGCCAGTCTGGAAGAAACGCAGAAGTGGCTGTGTGCCCTTTCCGATACTGCCAACGGAAAAATTCAGGGAAAGGCAAAAATTATGCTGGAAACCTATATCCAGACCACCTATTTTGACCGGATTTTGGCACGGGCCAATGTGCGCCTGATGAAAATGACCGGCGGCCAATACGATTTGAAGCGCCGGGTATCTGAAGAAAACAGGAAAAGTCAAATCGGTTTGGAGCTGGATGTGATCGACCATTACAATGGTACCCAACGCAGCGTCAAGACCCTTTCCGGCGGCGAAAGCTTCAAAGCTTCCCTGGCGCTGGCTCTGGGACTGTCTGACGAGGTGCAGATGTCCACCGGCATCCGGCTGGATACCCTGTTCGTAGACGAAGGCTTTGGTTCCCTGGATCCGGACTCTCTGGATCAGGCCTACAACACCCTGGCCGGTCTGACAGAGGGCAACCGCCTGGTAGGCATTATCTCCCACGTGGCGGAGCTGAAAGAACGTATCAACAAGCAAATCGTTGTCACAAAAGAAAAGTGCGGCGGCAGCAAGGCCGTGATTTCCGTCTGATTCCGGAATCTGTACCTGAAAATCCCGCATTCATACAAGGCTCTTTGGCAGTGAAAAGGCGATACCTGGTTTGACCAATGTCATTAAGTTAGTGGCATAGTTCCAGTGGTGGATAGCAAACAGAATGAGTGCAGCCGGCGACGGTTGCACTTTTTCTGTAAAAGGGCATGGCAAGCAAGCAGGTTAAAAAATCTGCTTAAAAAGGACTATTCAAAGCAGAAATCGATAAGCTCAATAAGCGCATCAGAGAAATTGATGCAGAGCTGACAAAAGACCGTTGATGCATCAATGCGCCAAGGCTACAGCTTTGGCGCATTTTACAAATTACTTACGGGAGGCTGGAAAATGAGCCGATCTGACGGTCAGACAAGTGTTGATATCGGTGCTGATGGCTGCGATACTGTTCATTCAAAATCCTCGTGTAAAATAAAACTGCCGGTAATGTCAAGAGTTATGGCTGTCTTGAAAGAGATGCCCTTAAGACGGGGAACATGGAGTGTCACATCTCCGGAGGTGGTAGTCAGGTTCCGGTCATATATGAGTCCGCAGGCGAATATGCGGAGCGCAACCGCCGCTCGCGGCGGCTCTTAGCGCGTAGAAATGGCCGCTGTGGTAGCCCTGACGGGCTTCGCTGCGCTCGTAGCGGGCAGCCTGGGTGAGCTTCTCAGCCTCCGCCTCCAGAAGCTCGTTCAGTGTTT
>CAZCRO010000099.1:0-5316 GCA_964501115.1 uncultured Oscillospiraceae bacterium | reverse complement strand
CACACAGGTCGCATAGCCGTCAAAAGTTATGTGGCTTTTTCTATGGAGAGTTTTGGTTTGATACTGCTCTCCTATTTTATTTGGAATGATTGAATGATGGAGGTGAATTGAATGGGTTTAAGCAAAGATACTTTGAAATATTTAGAGAAACAGGCTAAGCAAAAAGCAAGTGATTTAGCACATGAAGCACAGGAAAAATTAACAGACCACTATATTTCTCTAATTGATTGGTTTTATGTAGACCGACAGCCAATAGCGTATGATAGAACTTTTGGTTTGTATAACTCTTATAAGAAATTTTATAAAAATAGTCACGGAACAATTATGTCTGGTGGCGTTGAAGTTACTCCTGAAAGAATGGCTGATTATGATTATCACCGAAAACAACCTATTACCGCCTCCGCATTATTAAATACATATATTTATAATCCGTCTGGTACTTGGCATGGTGGTGATATGCATGGTGGATATGGAGTACCTGCAAAATTTGGAATTTATAACGAAATGCATAATTATCACGAACAACTAAAAAATGAATATAAAAAACGTTGTTCTGTATAGGGAGGATGTGAAATATGGCAAAAGGTTCAGATATTATTAAAATTGGTTTTGATTATAGATCCAGTCTTGAACAATTTGAAAAAGAAACAAACGGTGTATTTGACGGAATTAGTGCAAAAGCTGGTAAGCAGCGTATTTCTATTCAGTTGGATGCAAAAAATGATAAAGTCATTGAAAAGATTAAAGAGTTACAAAAACTCAAATTAGATAAATTCACTTTTGAGTTTGGCGAATCTGGGTTAGCTGAACAGTTAAAAACTTTCGACCAATTAGAGAAAAAGATTAATGAGATCATTAATCTTTCAAAAGGTATAACTTCTGCTATTTCAAAAACAGATTTTAGTACAAAAAATAAAACAGAAGCATATAGTCAGCTAAAACAAATGGCTGATGTATTTAAAAACTTCTATGGTAATGAAGAAGCAATGCACTCTAAAGCCGGAACTGACGCTGCGTATGCTTATTATAAAGCATATGAAGAAGCATTGCAGAAAGGCGTTGCACAGAGTAAACTCGAAAAAGTAACTGTCGATGTAGAAGCAGATGGTTTTTTTGATGCATATAGACTATCATCTGACCGCATTAAAGAGTTTGATAATTTCAAAAAATATGGTGGAGATATTACTGATTTATCTCTTGAAATATCAGATTTAGAACAGCGACTATTAAAATTTAGAGACGCATACTCTCAGGTAGAGAGTAACTTAGGTGAAGCACCCATTACTCCTGAAATTATAAAAAATATTGAAAGCTATGTACGTGCGTTAGAAGTTGCCGAAAATAGAACTAAAGATGCAGACTTGTTTGGTTTTACAAAAGAAGATTTAGAATCTGATAAAGATTATGCAAATATGTATCTTGGTTTTGCATTAGAAGATGCGACAAGAGAGAATGAAAAATACGTTTCTTCATTACAAGAGGTTAGAGAAGAAAAAGAAAAAACAGATGAAGTTCTCACTCACTCTTCTACTTCTACTATTAATGACTCGCAATTTGATGAATTAAAAGCTGATGTTGTTGAAATTAGAGAAGAACTCAACGGTGTTAAAGAGAAGATTTCTGTAATTGACTCTGATGTATTTGAAAATATTAAATCTGATGTAGAAAAGACAACTGAATCTGTTAAAGAACTTAATAGTGAATTAACAGAGATAAAGTCAAAACTTGATAATACTTCTCCTATTGAAACGAATATTTCATCGGAAAAACCTACTACACCTATTAAGAAAGACGATCTTGATAATATTGACGATTTACTTGATGATTTGCTTTTAGAAGACGGTTTTATCGAGGAACTAATAGGGGATTTAGAAGAAGAGGCAGAAGCTACTAAAAAAGCTTCACAAGCAGATGAAGAATACATAGAAACAAAGAAAAAATTAAACTCTTTGCTTGAAGGTATGGGTCTAAATCCTGAATTGGATGACGAACTATCTAAAGAAAATGGTTTGTTAAAAGAACAGAGTCAAGAAGTAATAGAAATCGAAAACGCACTAAATATATTAACTGACAGATACGTAAAGTTGACAAATATTATTCAATCAGCGTCAAGCGGTTGGGATGGTATTAGCGATTCTATTAAACAAGCACTGATTCAATTAAAACTATTTGATGAAACTGGCAAGTTTTTAGGAAATTTTAATGAACAAGGAATGGTAGCACAAGGGGCTGTAATGAATGGCACTCATGCTATTATTGCTAGAAGAAGTGAAACATATGATAGAAATGATACATCACTATATAATTATGGAACTGATGATTATCTCGATTTGCTAATCAAAAAAGAACAAGAAGCTTATGACAAGGGCGTAAGTCTTGCTAGAATTTTATCCGTTGTTGAAGGATACGATGGAATATATGAAATTCAAGAACAAGCAAAAGGCAATCAAGTCCATGATATTGCAAGATATTCTACTCTTGAGAGTTATCTTGAAAAATGCAAAATTGTTACAGAAGCGACTGATGAACAATTAGAGAAACTTTTACAAGATGTAATTACGCTTAACAATCTTGGATTTAAACTTGATTTTGGTGTAGGTAATATTCTCTATGATAAAGAAAATGGTTTTTCACTTATTGATTTAGAATTAAGAGAAATAGATGAAAAAGTACCAGAAACTCAAGACTTAATCAGGAATTTATTTAAGAGTCTCTCCGGCGGAGAACTCATGGAAAAATACACTAATTCTGGAATTTCAAATTTTATTTCAGAAGATAATTTGCAACGATTAAATGCAATGCTTTCTGTAGCGCAGAGACTACAAACTGTGTTTGATGTATCTAAAGTTCCTTATTTTGATGCTATTGTTAATGCTCAAAAAGAAGTTTCTGCAAATTTATCAAAAACTACCATAGAAGATGTATTTCAAAACGATTCTGACTCCTCTTCTACTGCTAAAGAAGAAGTTTCTGCTATGGAGCAAGTTGAATCCGCAACTGAACAGGCGGTTCAGGCAAAGAAAGATTTCGCTACTGCCAACGAAGGCGTTCAGGATTCCGTAGCTGATTCTAAATCTCCTCTCCAACTTGAAGCAGAATTGATGCAACAGATTGCAAAAGATGCTCGTGATGCCGCTGATGCTAAAAAAGAATTTGTTGATGCGAATAAACAGGTTAAAGACAGTGCTGATGATAGTAATGGTTCTGTAAAAAAGAAAGGTTCTAAAAACGAGAATCAGAAAACTGTTGATAAGGCACTTACAGAACAGATTACTGCTTGGAAAAAGATTCAATCAATAAGAGAGCAAATCGAGAAGACAAAAGATTCAAATAATAAAACAGAGCTTGAAAATATTCAAAAATATTATCAAGAGCAATATGATTCTGCAAAAAGTATTCTTTCTGCAAATCAAGATTTATATGATACGGAAAAACAGATAAACAAGATAAAACAAATCGAATTAGAAACTGAAGCAAAAATCTCAAAATATAGAGCAAATCAAAAGGATTCTACGGTTTCTTCTTTTCAGTCTTCTATTGATAGTTATCAATCTAAACTTACCAAATATAACAATCGACCAAAAGAAAAACAGAGTGTTGAATATCAAAACTTACTTACAGAATATGAAAATCAATTAGCTCGATTGAAAGAAAGAGCGAAAGAACTTAGTGAAGAAGAAATCATTTCAAAAGACCAAATCAATAGTTTTAACGAGTTAAAAGGACAATTAGATAAAACTGACCTTAAATTTCAAAATGTATTCAAAGGTGATGACCTTATTAGTGTTAAAAAAGAAATTGACACAATTACTCAATATATGAGTAAGAATACAAGAATATCAAGTGAAGCAAAAGATAAATTAAGAGGATATATCGAAGAGTTAAAAACTAAGGGTGTTGATGCAAATGTAAAAGCAATTCACGCTGCCTTTCTTGATGTTTGTGATGGTGAACGAAAAGCAAAACGTGAAGGTCAAAGCTTCTTAGATGTTCTCAGAGATAAAGTTTGGTATCAGTGGGCTGCACAGATTGGTAGTTATTTTAGTTTTAATGATATTATCAATTATGGAAAACAAGCAGTTGAAACAATTGTAGAACTTGATACTGCATTAGTAGATTTAAAGAAAACAACCGCTATGTCTTCTTCTCAAATGGAAGATTTTTATTTTGATGCAAACGATGTTGCAAAAGAAATGGGTACGACAACTAAAGAGATTATCGAACAAGCGAGTGCATGGTCACGTTTAGGATACAACACCAAAGAAGCCGCAACAGAAATGGCTAAATTAAGTTCAAAATTTGCTACCATTTCTCCGGGTATGGATACTGATACCGCACAAGAAGGTTTAGTATCTATTATGAAGGCGTGGGGCATTGGTTATGAAGATGTAGAATCTGAAATTTTGGATAAAATCAACATCCTTGGCAACAATTTTGCCGAAGAAAACCAAGACATTGTGGAAGGTATGGAACGCTCTGCTGCTGCTCTTGCTGCTGTTGGAACTTCATATACAGATGCTTTTGCGCTTTTTACAGGTGCACAAGAAGTTTTACAAAATGCAGAAAAAACTGGTACTGCCATCCGATCCGTGGCTTTACGTCTCCGTAGTTTTGACGAGGAAACAGAAGAAGTATCTGAAGACCTTGCAAATATTACAGGAGAATTAGCAGATTTAACAAAGACTGCGGAGCATTCGCAGGGAGTATCTATTTTTAAAGAAGGGTCTACGACAGAATTTAAAAGTCTCGTAGATTACTTTGGTGAAATTAGTGATATTTGGGGCGAAATGTCTCAAAAGCAACAAAATGATTATCTTATAAAAGCATTTGGACGAACACAAGCACAAGCAGGTGCGGCTCTGATTCAGAACTACGATGCTGTAAAAGATAGTATTGCGATGATGGAACAAAGTGCTGGTAAATGTATTGCCAGAATATATAGTAATATATATGTAAGAATATATTTAATTGCAGGTAATGCGTAAAGCCTTGCACCACAATAGTCGAGAAATTAGATTATGATGGTACGAAAGTAGAAACAACGCAAGGATGATATATGGTCAAAAACCTAAGTATCACTTTTACTAATTTTATATAAATTAGGAATCGCTGTTCATGCATCCAAGAACCCTAACGTATCCCGTAGACCATACGGTACTTTAGTCGAGGGTTAAGGTTCAACGACTATCCCCATGTCGGGACTTAGAAATATCATATAAAATATGATTATAAAATAAAGGTGGAAATCCTGAATATCTAAGTCAATAGGAGTACGGCTCAATCGCAAATGGAGTTCGTGAAAAACGATTAAATGGA
>CAZCRO010000098.1:0-5442 GCA_964501115.1 uncultured Oscillospiraceae bacterium | reverse complement strand
CCGCTGCAAGGGCTTCCGATGAAATCGCCCGTTCCCGGCCAATGGGCAAAATATCAAAAATCGGGGATTGCTTTTCTTTTGCCAATGGGGTAAAATCGTTTTGGAAATTGCTTGCCGCTTTTCCACCTGCCTGCTCCGCTGCTGCAACAGTGGGGCGGGCTTCTTTACTTTGTACCATCGGCCATGCCCTCCATAGACTGTCGGCTTGCCGTGTTCAGGTACTCAATCAACTGCTCCCGGTGAACCATGAACCTGTTGCCAACCTGAATACCAGGACATTTCCCAGCCGCCACAAGCTGCCGCAAATAGTGCTGTGAAATAATTCCTTCCTGTGCAATTTCCCGAATCGTTTTGAACATTTTTCATCCTCCTTTTTCGTTTGGTGGCTTGACGAATCGTCCCACCTGTGCTAGTATTATAGCATAAATGTTCCATATAAGGAACAACAGTGTTACATTTATTTGCGTTACAATTTGCTTAAATGAGAGATGATTCGATGGAGAACGTAACGAATAATCCGTGGTTTAATGTTCCTTCTGGTGAAAGGCTTAAAATATGCCGTAAGAGAATGAACTTAACACATTTGCAGCTGATGGACAAAGTTCGCGAACTTCCGGAAAACAATGGTAAAGAGCGAAACGAGAAACAAATCGGATATATCGAAAGTGGGAAGCGACAAATGTCAGCCGAATATGCCCGACTTTTTGCAAAGATTTTGGGTGTTCAGCCGTCTTTCCTGCTATGTGAGACCGATTTCGAAACAGAATTCGCCCGATTTGAAGCTACGCTTGACAATATGGAAAGAAGCGCAAAAGTTTTACACGCCGTTATCCAATATGTAACAAATAGCAAAGGGTACGAAATAGAGCTGGTTGACAACCGAACAAACAAAGAAGAATTCTCCTCAGACACATCCCAGTTTTATTATGCGATAAAGCAAAAGGGAAGCCCCGTTGCATATTGCTCACTTGAAGAATATTCCAGTTTGAGACGTGAAATTTTTCATTACACATCCTATTTGCTGGATAACATCATTGCTAAACAAAGGAGCGGCAATTATGGCTAACATTCAAGAACGCCGGGACAAATCCGGGAAATTGATCTCCTATTCCATCCGTGTATTCCGTGGCCGTGGAGCCGATGGAAAGCAGCTAAAGCCCTTTACCGCTACCTTTGAAGTTGCACCCACATGGACAGAAAAAAGCGCAAGAAAAAAGGCCGAAGCTTTCGCTGCGACCTTTGAAAAGGAGTGCAAAGAGGGAACCGCCACGGATACCCGTCAAACCTTTGCTTCCTACTGTGATTATGTAATTGATCTGAAAGAACAACGGGGAGCCAAACATTCCACCATTGTCCGCTATAAAGAATTGGCTTCTAGAATTTGCCCGGCTATCGGACATATCAAGCTGAAAGACCTCCGGGTTGACCATCTGAACACCCTATACACGGAACTTTCCAAAAACGGCATGAGAAAAGGAAGTACCCATGCAGCGGCGAAAATGGACTTAGCCGCATACCTGAAAACCCACAAATTGACCCGTGCGGAAATCGCCAAACGTTCCGGTCTGGCCGCTTCCACCGTGTCCACCATTATCAAGGGGGAATCCGTCAGTCTGCAAGCCGCCACTGCTGCCGCCGATGCTATGGGGTTAAAGCTGGAAAAAGCATTTACCGTTCAGGAAGATAACCGCCCGCTGTCTGCGAAAACCGTTCAGGAGCATCACCGGCTGATTTCCACCGTTCTGGAACAGGCTGTCAAAGAGGGGCTTGTCCCATTCAATGCGGCCAGCCGTGCCGATCTGCCCAAAGTGGATCGGAAAGAGGTCAACTATTTCCAGCCGGAACAGGTGGCGGCTATCCGGGATGCACTGGAAACAGAATCCATGAAATGGAAAACGCTGGTACATCTGTTCCTGATTACAGGCGCACGCCGTGGCGAAATTCTCGGCCTGAAATGGGACAAGGTGGACTTCACCGCAAACCGGATTTACATTTGCAACAATATCCTGTACTCCGCTGACATTGGCATTTACGAAAGCACCCCAAAAACCGAACGTTCCAAACGTTTTGTTTCCCTTCCAGCCGAAACCATGCAACTGCTATGGAAATACAAAATGTGGCAGACAGAGGAACGGCTCCGTTTGGGGGAATACTACGATAATCAGAACTTTGTATTCACGCAAGGGAACGGAAAGCCCATGCACCCCGATACCGTCACGGACTGGCTGAACAAATTCAGCATTCGCCACGACCTGCCCCACATCAACCCCCACGCCTTCCGCCACACAATGGCTTCTATGCTATACTTCAATGGCGTGGACAGTGTGTCCATTGCAAAACGGTTAGGCCATGCCCAGGTATCCACCACCGCCAATATTTACGCCCATGTTATGGAAGCGGCGGACAAACAGAACGCCGAAATTCTGTCTAACATCTTTTTGAAAAAAGCATGATTTGGGAAGCAAGTTGAATTATTGTTGAATTATTTGGAAAACTCAAAAAAGAAAATTCCCTAAAAAGTTAGAAAAACACCGGATTTCTTTTGAAAATCCGGTGTTTTTATGGTTGCGGAGGCAGGACTCGAACCTACGACCTCCGGGTTATGAGCCCGACGAGCTTCCAACTGCTCTACTCCGCGATATTGTGCACTCCCTGAATGCTTGCTCATTATAGCATGGGAGTGCTGGATTGTCAAGTGTTTTTTTATGCCACAGCGGGGGATGCGTTGCTGTAGGATTTTTGAATGGCGGCATATCTGCCCTGCATTTGTGTGCTGCTGTGTTAGTATGGCTGTTTTCTTTTGCTTTTATATCTCCGGCTAGGAATTCAGGACAAAAACAGAGGGCTGCCTCTTGTGATTTTTGAATCCTTTTGAGGCAGCTCTCTTTTGTGTTCGCTTATACCCGGACGACGGGGATGTGCAGGATTTGGGCGATGGTTTCCATTTCCTCAGCCACATCATCCCACACGATGCTGTAGTGATGCGGGATGGCGTGCTCCAGGATGGTGTTGATTACGCTGCGTACCGGGGCGGTGACGTTTACGTTTACCATGCATCCGGGGGTATACATTTGGGTGGGAACCGCGGTGCCGGACAGCAGGAACAGCTTATATGCCCCGTCGATGTTGCACAGTCTGGATATGGTGACGGGGCCTTCTTTCAGGACGGCCCGGAAGGCGGAGCCCTTGTTATACAGGGGGTGATCGCACAGGGAAACGGGATAGGCGGGATGATGTAGAGAGGGGGCGGCGTTGCCGCAGTGCCAGAAGGTCAGGTAGTTCTCTTCTTCGTTTATATCGATCATGTCTGTGATGAAATTGGCCTTTTCCGTCAGGGCGCTCTGGAAGGCCATAGACAGCGCTACATCCACATCTCCCTCGCAGGCGATGGCGTAGCCCTCATCGGCAAGCCGCCCAAGCACGGCGCAGGGGACGGACTTCAGGTTGCCCATTTCCGGCCAGCATTTGATCACACCGTATTGGTAGCCCTGCTCAACCATGAGCTGCTTCAAGGTCAAAAACAGCCGGGAGTGATTGCGCTGGTATTCCGGAATAAAATCCTCTCCAAAGGGGAAGCGGGCTCTGAGCTTGGCAAGATCTTCCTCTACCGGCTGGGGATCAACCTGCTCCATACGGTCGAAAACGACCTTCAAATCCGTCTCCTCTATGGATATGCCAAAGGTTCGGCGGATCAGACCCTCGTCAAAAGCGGAATTGTAGAAGGCGGTGGGGCGGTAGCCGAACAGTCCCAGTGTACAGCCCCGTACCCTGGATATAGCCGCATAGGCCCGGACGGTGCGCAGGATGGTCTGCTTGGCTTCCTCCGATTCCAGGCCTCCATATATGGTGATGGGGTGGTAGCCCAGGCGGCGCAGGGAGGCGCTGTTCATGGTCATGGCAACCAGCGCATTGGACAGCAGGCGCCCGCCGTGGACATCCGGCTCCCGGGGTGCCCAAAGAATCATGGGAATTTGCAGCTTTTGCGCCAGGGAGGCGCACACGTCGTCCCCGGTAAAGGCACCGTAGACCAGGATAACCAGCTCCGCGCCTTCACGACGCAGGGTGTCCGCGGCCTGGTGGATCCGTTCCGGGGAGTCAATGGGATAGTCGAAATGGAGAATCTGTTCCTCCGGCAGGGCGGTGGAGAGCCATTCGTAGTAAACCTGGTTGCGCTGGGTGGGCAGTTCCCGGGGCCAACGGCCGGATACGGTGGTTAGAAAGCCGATTTTCATAACTTATTGCTCCTTTTTGCATACACTCGAGTGTAATAAAATGCGGATCGACAACCATAATCAAATTCCCTAAATGGGTTTGGCTTACCATCTAAATATACCATCCGAATTTGTGCAAGTCAACTATTTTTCGGAAGAATTCAAAAAAGAATATTGACAAAACTATCTGCTGTTGGTATATTGAAGAAAACAAGAAGACAAGCTGTAACCATCGAAATGCGTATCGTGAGAGATCACCAAAGGCGCATTTTTCTATTGCAAAAACTACACACGAGTGTACATAGGCGTAAAGGAGAGTAAATATGCTGACAAACAACTTAACCGAACTGAAGAAAGCGGCCAAAGGAGGCTATGCCATCCCCGCCATCAATACACAGGGCGGCAATTATGATATTATCCGTGCCGTTTGCAAAGCCGCAGATGAGCTGCGTTCTCCCATTATTTTGGCTCATTATGTCGCTACCGGTGCCTATTCCGGCCATGACTGGTTTGTAGAGGTGTGCAAGTGGTGCGCCCGGAACGTTTCCGTTCCCGTATCCATCCATCTGGATCACGGCTCGGATTTTGACATTTGCATGCAGGCACTGAAGCTCGGATTTACCTCCGTGATGATCGACGGCTCCACAAAGCCTGTGGAAGAAAATGCCGCAATGACCCAGGAAGTGGTTCGGGTTGCCCGTGCCTTCGATGTTCCGGTGGAGGCGGAGATCGGAGAACTGCAGCGGCTGGACAACGGCGTGGTGCTGGAAAACAAAAACACGGCCGATCCGGAGCAGGTGCGTCAGTTCCTCTCCCTGTGTAACCCGGATACGCTGGCCATCGGCATTGGCAATGCCCACGGCTATTACAAGGGAAAGCCGGACATTAAGCTGGAGGTTCTGAAGGCCGTTCGGGAATTTACGGATATTCCCCTGGTGCTGCATGGCTGCACCGGCATGGAAGAAAGCATCATTCGGGATGCCATTGGTCTGGGTGTAGCCAAGATCAACTTCGGCACCGAGGTTCGCTACAAATATGTGCAGCACTACCAGGAGGGTCTGGAAAACATGGATCACCAGGGACATTCCTGGAAGCTGTCCCAATACGCCAGTGACGCACTGGCCGAGGACATCAAGAATATCATCCGCCTTTCCGGCAGTGAGGGCAAAGCCTGATGAACATGCTCATCGTCCACGGCGGCGGCCCCACCGCGGTGATCAACTGCTCGCTG
>CAZCRO010000097.1:0-5582 GCA_964501115.1 uncultured Oscillospiraceae bacterium | reverse complement strand
AGAACTCGCCGTAGACCTTGGCATGGGAGGCCATCTTGGGCATCATGCCGAAGGTATCAAAGTCCACCATCTCACAGCCGTCCGCCGCGCCGCCTGCGGCAATGGACAAAACGGGAACCCGCAGCTTCTTGGCAATGGCGTTGGTCACTTCGATGGGGGTCAGCTCGATGGTCATGGCCATCATGCCGTTTTCCTGGTACTCATAGCCCATCTTGAACACCTGCATGGCGCTCTCGGCGGTGCCGCCAATGCGCTTGTAGCCGCCCTGACGGCCGGTCTGCCAGCCGGACAGCGCGCCGATATGGCCAAATACCACCAGATAGTTATCGGACATGTACTTCAGCGTCTCGTTGGTAATGCCCATGGGCAGCAGGGAGTCCGCGCCACAGTTCATGTACATGGCACCGTTGGCAACCGCCGCTTCCTTGGAAGCATAGGTGGGCGTCTGCATATAGAAATTGATATGGATGGTCTTCGCCGCGTTACGGACACACTTGATCCAGTAAGGCGCAAGTGTGATCTGCATTTCCGGATCGGAGCCGTCACCGGGAACGGTCAGGCGGCAAATATCCACGTCTGCCATATCCGCGGCCATTGTCCAGAACTGATCCCGGGGGCCGGGGCACATCTGCACAATGGGGGTACCTTCGTCCTTCAGCTTCTGCAGGTAGTTAATGGTTTTGCGGCCTTTCTGCATTCTTGAGGATTTCACGTCAGCTTTTTCAGACATAATGAGCGCTCCTTTTCTTTTTTATGGTTTTGTTGGGCTTAGCCGTCCAGGGCATCCAGTCTGCCACAAATTGTGGCAACATCCTCTTTCTTAAAGCCTGCCTGGGGGAACTTCAGCAGCATGTTGATCTTCATGCCCAGAACAGGGCCGAGAAGATCTGCCTTTTCTTCGACAAAGCCGGGGACATACTCTTCAATAATTGCCACTGCCCGGGGATCTGCCAAAACGTCGCGAAGGGTGCTTTTGGATGTGATAGCCATAGGGATTGCTCCTTTCTTATATTCGGGTTCGCCGCACAGCGGCGTATAAACCCATTTTTCCGGACTCCTCCGGTAAGATACACATTCAGGCGTGTACGCCGCCCTCCATGGTATAGCTCCAGGGCTTATCCTGGAAGGTGTACTGGCTTCCGCCGTCCACCTCGATCAGCTGGCCATACATAAAGTCGGATATGGGGGTACACATGGCCAAAATCATTCTGGCCACTTCATCCGGATTGGGTGCCACCGGCACACCGCTGCCATATTCCGTCACGTAGCGGGTCCATTCCGGACCATACAGCGCTTCTGTGGAAGTATTGTTGAAAATGGCACCGGGGGTGACCATGCCGCCGGGAGCAACACAGTTCACATTGATGCCGTACTGCTTCAGCTCCCGGGCAATGCCCCGGGTCATGCCTACAACACCGGCCTTGGCCGTATTGTACGCCGTCATCATACCCAGCTTCGGCATATCGTCCGCCCGGTGAGCGACGGAGGCAACCGTAACGACCTTGCCGCCCTTGCCGCCCCGGATCATGCTCCTGGCCGCCTGCTGGACAATAAAATACTGTCCCTTCTGGTCTACGTCCACAATGCGGTCGTATTCCTCTTCCTTAATATCCACAAAGGCTCTTGCAAAGAAGCACGCCGCCACAGGAACCACAATATCCACTGTGCCATACACTTCTTCGGCAAAAGCAACGAAGGCTTTGCAGTCCTCCACGGAGCTTACATCCACCCGCTTGAACCGGACATCGCAGCCCATTTCCCGCAGGCGTTCTTCCGTCATCTGTCCGATGGATTCCCGCCGTCCGCCGAAGACCACCTTCGCGCCGCAGGAGGCCAGCCGGTAAATTACGCTCAGCGCCAATCCGATGGTGCCCGTAACCACGGCAACCTTTCCGGTCAAATCGAACATCTCCCCAACCGAGGGCAAATCCTCCAAAGAATCCGCTGACATTTCAAACATCATTTCTTCATCCATGATACGGCCTCCTGTATTTTGTTAGTTTTGACGGAAGTCTCTTCTTTTCTCCGCCTCTGTATAGTGCAATTGTACCAGTACCCCTTCTATAAGTAAATATTGTGAAATGTGTATCTTATCTACATAAAAATATGTACTTTCTCCCAAAAGGCGCAAAAAAGCACATCCTCCCTTTTGGGGAAGATGTGCTTTTGTCATAGTAAGCCGAACCTTTACTTTTCCAGAATCACCGGGCAGTCGGCATGGACGCTGGCCAGGATTGCTTCTGCCGCCTCCTGGGGAGAGACAAGCTTCTGCTCGCCGGTGCGCATGTCCTTTACGGAGCACAGCCCCTGGGCGATCTCGTCTTCGCCCAGCAGAACGGCGAAGGGAACCCCCAGCTTGTTGGCGTAGGCCATTTTCTGCTTGAATTTCTTCTGCTCGCCGTACAGCTGCACCCGCACGCCGGCACTGCGCAGCTGCTCTGCCAGGGCGATGGCGGGAGCCATATCCCCGGTCATCGGCAGAACCAGAGCATCCGCCGGGGCACTGGGCAGGGCGGGATTCAGCAGCCCCTGCTCGTCCAGAACATAGAACAGCCGGGTCAGGCCGATGGAAATACCCACGCCGGGCAGGGGCTTATCGATATAATAGCCCGCCAGATTGTCATAACGGCCGCCGGAACACACGGAACCGATTTCCGGATGGTCAAGCAAAGTGGTCTCGTAAACCGTGCCGGTGTAATAGTCCAGGCCACGGGCAATGGTCAGATCCACGGCAAAGTTTTCCTCCGGCACACCAAAGGCCGCCAGGTTTGCCGTTACGGCTTTCAGCTCTGCCAGACCCGCGTCGAACAGTTCGTTCTTGCCGGCATAGCCTTCCAGCGCCTCAATCACCTGGGCATTGGTGCCACGGATGGCGATGAACTTCAGAATTTCCTCTGCCGCCTCCTGCGTCAGGCCGCAGTCCTCCAGCAGGATCGTCTTGACCTTATCTTCACCGATCTTTTCCAGCTTGTCCACGGTGCGCATGATCTCGCCGCTCTTTTGCGTCTGTCCCTGCATGGCATAGAAGCCATTGAGGATCTTCCGGTTGTTCACCCGGATCTGGAAGCGGGTCAGGCCGAAGCCCCGGAAAACCTTATAGATGATGGCAGGAATCTCTGCTTCGTTGAGAATATCCAGCTTTCCGTCGCCGATGATGTCAATATCCGCCTGGTAAAACTCCCGGAAACGGCCACGCTGTGCCCGCTCACCCCGGTAGACCTTGCTGATCTGGAACCGGCGGAAGGGGAAGGCCAGGTCGTTGTAATGCAGCGCTACATATTTTGCCAGGGGCACCGTCAGGTCGAACCGGAGCGCCAGGTCGCTGTCGCCCTTGGTGAAGCGGTAGATCTGCTTCTCCGTCTCTCCGCCGCCCTTGGCCAGCAGGATCTGCGCGTCCTCAATGGCGGGGGTGTCCAGGGGAGCAAAGCCATAGGAGCTGTAGGTATCCCGAAGGATCTGCACCATCTTTTCAAAGCGGATCTGCTTTTCCGGCAGCAGCTCCATAAAGCCGGAGAGGGTGCGGGGCTTGATAATATCCATAAATGTGTTCCTTTCTGTTCATAAAAAATGCCGCAAAGGCGGCATACTCTGCTAATTTCGGGGAAAACCGGGAACATCCCCGCACACCGGAGGCCACCGGCGTGCAGGGGGAATTTTCTTGATTCTGTAATCTCCCGGTTTGGGAAAGCATCAGAATTTGGGCTTGGCTCTGACCATTTCCCGCCAATCCAGGTCGCCACGCTGCAGACCCAGGATAAACATTTCCGCACTGGCCAGGTTCGTGGCGATGGGCACATTCTGCCGGTCGCAATGGCGGATGGTCTCGATCATCTGGCTGTCATCCCAGGGATCGGTGGTATTGGGGTCGGTGAACAGCAGCACCAGGTCAATCTCATTGTAAGCGATACGGGCATTGATCTGCTGATGGCCACCCTGTTTATGGGACAGGAGCAGGGTTACAGGCAGACCGGTATTGTCCGCAATGAGCCGTCCGGTGGTTGCAGTCGCGTACAGGCTGTGTTTCATGAGAACGCTCTTGTATGCGGTGCAGAATTGAACCATCAGCTCTTTCTTTTTGTCATGGGCCAGAAACGCGATATTCATCCTATTCACTCCTTAAATAGCTTATAGCTTTGTTTTTACGGAAACGCCGGTGAGCCGGGAAGCAATCCGACGGAACGCCTTGGCTGCGGGGCCGCGCTTGGCATACAGCAGCAGCGGCCTTCCGAAGGCGGCGGCCAGCGTAATATTGGGGTCCTCCGGAACAAGTCCCCCCAGGGGGGTGCCGGTGGTATCCATCACATCATCTATGGTCAGCCGGACGGTGGAAAGCAGCTCCTCATCCACCCTGTTGACGATCAGGCGGACATTTTTCTTACCGGAAAGCTCCAGCAAGTCGCTGACCCGCCGGGCATCCCGGATGGCGGCGGGGCCGGGGCCGGTTACCAGCAGGAAGCGGTCTGCCCAGGCGCTGACCAGGCGGAATCCCGCATCCACCCCCGCGGGGGCATCCAGGAACACATAGTCGTATTCCTGCCGGGCCCGGCGAAGCAGCTCCCCAAAGGCCTGCACGTCGATCTCTTCCACCTTCCGGTTCATGGGTGCGGTGAGAAAGGCCAGGGTCTGGTACCGGGGATGGCGGCACACTTCCGCCAGCTGATAGCTCCCCTCGGATATATCCAGAAAGGAGAGGGCATCGCTGTCGCTCAGTCCCAGGGAAATATCCAGGTTTCGCAGCCCCACATCGCAGTCGATGCACAGCACCTTTTTGCCTGTCTCTGCCAAGGCTGTGGCAATGCCTGCGCACACCGAGGTCTTGCCGGTGCCTCCCTTTCCGGAGACAATGGCATACAGTTCGCCCACGCATAGTCCTCCCAACATAGTTTGCGTCCATTATAATGCCAAATCGTACAAAAATCAATAGTAAATTTGGACTTTCCGAAAACGATTTCATCATTTTGCCCAAAATCCAATTCCCCCGCTTTCCCCACGCTTTGGAAAAATAAGGGTTGCGCCCCGGGCGGATGTGCGCTATAATAGACATGAAAAATTGGGCTTCGGCCCACAATATGGAGGAATGATTCCCATGTTCAATGCTATGATTGAAACTCTGAAGGCAAATCCCCGGAAGATCGTCTTTACCGAAGGCCACGATGCCCGTATTCTGGAAGCCACTGCCCGTCTGGCAGAGGGCGGTTTCCTGACCCCCATCCTGATCGGCAATGTGGACGAAGTGAAGCAGAACGCTGCCAAGGGCGGCTTCAATATCGAAGGCGTAGAGATCATCGATCCTCTGACCTACGAAGGCATGGATGCCATGGTCGAGAAGATGGTAGAGCTGCGTAAGGGCAAGATGAGCGCCGAGGACTGCCGCAAGGCTCTGTCCAAGGGCAACTACTTCGGCACCATGCTGGTAAAGATGGGCTATGCCGACTCCCTGCTGGGCGGCGCAACCTACTCCACCGCCGATACCGTCCGTCCCGCTCTGCAGCTGGTCAAGACCAAGAAGGGTGCCCACCTGGTTTCTTCCTGCTTCATCATGGTTCGCGGCGAAGAGAAGCTGGCCATGGGCGACTGCGCCA
>CAZCRO010000096.1:0-5644 GCA_964501115.1 uncultured Oscillospiraceae bacterium | reverse complement strand
TTTTTGCCACACATCATCGCGGCACCCAGAGAAATTTCCGCCCCTGAATGAAAAAGTGGTTGACAAATGCAGCCCGGTGTGCTATAATACCCAAGCATTCAAGAGATGCGCCAATATCGCGGAGTAGAGCAGTTGGAAGCTCGTCGGGCTCATAACCCGGAGGTCGTAGGTTCGAGTCCTGCCTCCGCAACCAGATACAGAACCTGATTTGATACAAAGTCAAATCAGGTTCTTCTTTTTATATCGTGAGAAAAGTTGGAATTATCCCGTGGAATTAGGGTAATTCCAACTTTTGATTTTTGCTTGATTCCGAATTGTGAAAGAATGCCGCCGTAGCTGGCTGCCGGGATGCCAGAATGGACAATCCTATCGTTCAATTATAGGTTATCGTTCAGATAATATGCACTCATGCTTTGACAATGCGCTTATTAGCAGGGTAATGATATTCATAAAATCTTTACAAAATAATGCTTGACCTGCACGCTGCGTGCAGGAGTATAATATAGTTACAGAAGGGGTGAGCATTGTGAAGAAACTGAGTGAAGTATGTCAAATTGTAGGCGTTACTCGCAGAACATTGCAGGAGTATGACAAGGTTGGACTGCTTAAACCAACGAGCAAAACCGAATCTGGCTATTGGCTTTATGACGATGCGGCAATCCAAAAGTTGATATTAATTCAAATCTTTGTCGAGGGCGGCTATGAACGAAAATCGATAAAGTCCCTTTTGGAGTCATCGACATTGGATATTTTTACAGAATTTGACCATCTAATCGAAACCTTGGAGCAAAAGCGCAAGAGGATCAATGGTATGATCAATACAATCAAAGACATGAAGTTGATGGAAAAAATCCCCCCAAATACACTTCGTGCTATGGGTAATCTTGATGTGACACGGATTTACAAAGACAAAAGTTTCGCTTCATACCTTAGGGACTCAATTGCACAATCTGCGGAATACACCGAAGTTGATTACGCAGAAATGGAACTGTATATGCCATTTTTGTATAATGTTGTTGCCATTGGCTGCTATATGGGAATACCGGAAGACGCTGAACAGGTTCAAACTGCTGTTGAAGTGGTTTACAAGAACATGATTGAGATGGTGGCGGAAGATGAAGACAGTTCCGACGAAAACTTGACCGAAGCAGAACTCGCAGAAGTCTTCTTAGAAGTAATGCAAAACATGCTAAACGATCCTGAACTTTTGAAAATGGTGGAACTTCAGTGTGGAAACGGAGCAACCGCATATATAATCCGGGCGATTCAAGTATTTAGCAACAGAAAGAAAACAAATCAGTAACGAATCTGGAAGGAGAGTAATGCATATGCAGGTATCGGCAAGAGTGTTAGGGCAAGATTACGGACTTACAGCAGAGGAAATGAACCGGGTCTTGGTGAAACTCGGTTTTCTTCAAGGAAAACCAGGTAATTACAGCATAACACAGAAAACCCTACAATATGCCGTAGAAAAGGACTTTCACCGGGGGACAGGCGGTTATTCTTGTTATAACCGCTATTGGACAACAAGGACCTTCGATGACTCGATAAAAAACGTGTTGGATGTATCCCCCGAACTGATTAACGAAGTGAGAGGTGAGATTTCCGCTGATCGCGCTGCGCGGTATGTAGCACAAGCAGCAAGGGAACAAGCTAATGCAGATTTTTCGGCAAAGCAAGCCGCTGAAAAAACTGCTCAGGAGTTAGCAAAAAGGACTTCCCGGGAAGCGGCAGAGGCTAGCGCCAGATGGAAGAATGTTGGAAAAACTAGTCTTATCGTCGGTGGGGTAATTATTATTGGATATGGAATCTATAAAGTGTCACCAAAGCTAAAACAATGGTGGAGCAATCATAGAAAACGGGACGAAGACACAGATCACAAGATGATTTAAACTAAAAGCGGCTCCTTGCTGCTGTGCCGCTATCAGTAGTGGGGGCCATGATTATTTTGCAGGTATACTTTAATTTGAAGAATGAAAGGACTCAGACCCGCAGAATCCCCTCTGCCAGTCTGAGTCCTTTTTCGTATATTCTCATAACATTGTCACAATCTCTGTGCCGTCGGTAAAAGTGAAGATAATCCGTTCATCGCTGTACACCGTGACATGATCCACCAGGGTGTACCAGAGGGATTCACTGAATTCCATGGGGATCTGGGGCAATTCTGCCAGCTGAAACAGGATGCCGCTGAAGGTGATGGCGGTGGCTTCCATCTGCTTGCGCCGGTTCAGCAAGGCTTCGTAACCGGCCTTGGTGGATTCGTAGCGATGGGATAATTCTGCGTACTGGGCCTGGTATTCCCGCTCTGGCAGGGAGGCGGAGGCGTTCATCGTGATGCAGCTGCGGATCATGGTGGCAAGCAGTTCCAGTTCGGTTTCCTTTTCCTCAATATCTGCGTCGATGAAGTCCGTGCAGGACATGGTGTGGTGGACGGCCCGCAAACCTTCGATTCTGTCTTCCGGATCGGCCATGTATTCGCTGACGGCTTGGAGAAACCGCTCTTTCAGGATTTCTTCGTCCACATGGGGTGTGGTGCATTTCGTCTCATTCTGAAATTTCCGGTTGCATTGCCAAATCACCCGTCGGTACTTGCTGTTGGAGTGCCAAACCTTGGAACCATACACACCGCCGCAGTCCCCGCAGATGACTTTCCCCGAAAAGGGGGTGAAGCAGTCATGCCGCCGTCCCAGGTTCTTTCGCCGGGCGACTTCCACCTGAACCGCTTCCCATTCGGATGGCTCGATAATGGCTGGGTGGCTGTGTTCCACATAGTATTGGGGAACTTCGCCCTCGTTGATTTTCATGGTTTTTGTTAGAAAATCCACGGTGTAGGTCTTTTGCAGGAGTGCCGCCCCCTTATACTTCTCGTTTGTCAGGATGCTTTCCAGCACCCTGGGCTGCCACTTTGTTTTGCCGCCAGGGGTGGGGATTCCTTCGGCTTCCAGCTGTCTGGCGATATGCCCCAGGGATTTGCCGGCCATGAATAGCCGGTAGATCTTCCGGACGACCTCTGCTTGCTCCGGATCGATTTCTGGCAGGCCGTCAGCTCCTTTCCGGTATCCCAGAAATTGTTTGTAAGGCATACTGACCTTTCCATCCGCAAACCGCTTCCGCTGGCCCCAAGTGACATTCTCTGAAATGGAACGGCTTTCCTCCTGCGCCAGACTGGACATGATGGTGATGAGCAGTTCGCCCTTGCTGTCCAATGTATAGATGTTTTCTTTCTGAAAGTAGACCTCCACGCCCTTTTCTTTTAGCTTCCGGACGGTAGTAAGGCTGTCCACTGTATTCCGGGCGAAGCGACTCACACTTTTTGTCACAATTAAATCGATTCGACCTGCCAGGGCATCGGAGATCATCTGGTTGAACCCATCCCGATTCTTTGCGCTGACCCCGGAAATACCCTCGTCGGTGTACACATCCACGAATTCCCAGTTGGGATTGCTTTTGATATAGCCGGTGTAGTAGTCCACCTGGGCGGTATAGCTGGTAAATTGTTCATCACTATCGGTGGAGACACGGGCATATCCTGCTACCCGGCGCTTCACATTGGCGCTCTTAGGAACACCCGTGTGCAGATTCAGCGTTGCGGGAATCACAGTCACATTTTTCGCTTTCGGCATATTTCTCAATCCTTTCTCTGGTTTTCTGCCCGGCGGCGGCACGCATCTCCGGCGTCCAGCTTTCGGCTCTGGAACGGGCTTGCCATCGTTTAACGGTTGTGGTTCCGTCGGCGAGGGCAAATTCTAGTGTGTTATCTTTGTGGGCTGTAACAGCCGTTATTTCGCCCGTGACAGAAACCTGCGCCCAGATTTCCGTCAGTGTGGATTCCGGAATTGCTTTGGAGGGGCAAGCGGCTTTGCCATGGGTGTTGTAGGTGCTGCAGATCCAGACTGCCCCGGTGGCAGCGACCTTTCTGCGGTAATGTTTTCCGCAGTTGGCGCAGGTGATCCTGCCGCTGAAGGGGTATTTCTTCATAGATTGGGGTTTTCCGTACTTCTGCGCCCTGCGGTGCATTTCCAGCTGTACCCGGTTGTAGGTATCGATGTCAATAATTGGCTCATGGGTGTCGGTGGCATGGTACTGGGGCAGCTGACCGTGGTTGACCAGAGTGCGCTTGCTCAGGTGGTTCTCCCGGTACTTGGTTTGCAACAGAAGATTTCCGGTGTAGGTGTAATTTCTGAGGATACGGGTAACGGCGCTTTTGTGCCAGGTGTAGCCCTGCTGGGTAAGGATGCCCTCACTGTTCAGCCGCTTCATAATGGCGATGACACCCTTGCCATCCAGAAAATCTGTGTAAATGGAGCGGACGATTTCCGCTTCTTCTGGAACCACAATATACTGGCCTTCCTTGTAACGGTAGCCCAGCAGAAAGCCCCGCCAGGGTTGTCCGTTCTCAAAGTTCTGACGGACACGCCACTTTTGATTTTCGCTGGCGGAAAGGCTCTCCTCCTGGGCATAGCTTGCCAGAATGGAGAGCATCAGTTCTCCGTCAGCGGTGCCAGTATCGATGTTTTGCTCCTCAAAGTACACGGTGATGCCCATGCCTTTCAGTTCCCGCACCGTTTCCAGCAAGGTCACGGTATTCCTTGCGAAGCGGGAGATGCTCTTGGTAATCACCATGTCAATCGCCCCGGCCCGGCAGTCTGCCAGTAGTCTCTGAAAATTCTCCCGGCTGTCCTTGGTGCCGGTCTTGGCTTCGTCGGCATAGACACCTGCATATGCCCATCCGGGATGGCGGCGAATATAACTACTGTAGTATTCCACTTGGGCGGCCAGAGAGTGGAGCATGGCATCTTTGCCGCTGGAAACGCGGGCGTATGCCGCTACCCGCTTCAGCTTGGGCTGCCTGGGTGGAAACTTTACTTGTTGGATCACTTTTTCCATAAAGGACCTCCTTGTATCAACTTTTGGTACTGTATATTCGCTCTTTCCGGAGGGGATAGCAAGTGTATAAATCTACCGAAAAATGCTGTTTCTGCCCAGGTCATATCGACAAGCCAAAACGGCTCTGGCGGTTTCATAGTCCGACTCGGACAACTCTCCATCATGCAGCAGTTTGTCCAGCACGGCCAGAGCGATCTGATACCGAATTCGGTTCTGTCGGGGTGTGGAACCGTGCGATGAGATAACAGTCCCGGCTGCAGTATTTACGATTTTGGTTTCCATAACTTTCAAACTCCTTTCCGCAATGGGCGCAGGTGAGGGTGTGATACGCTTTCTTCTGAACCAGCTCCCGGTGGTTGTTCCACCATGCCATACGGCATTTGTCAGAGCAGAAATGTTTTTCCTTCCGGCCGGGAGGTTGCATCATGGTTTTTCCACAGTTCCGGCAAGGCTTGCCACCATAGACTTCCGGGTGACGGCGAATGTGGGCTCGGATGGTGCTTGAAGGGACACCCAGCACCAGGGAGATTTCGGTGGTGTTCTTTCCTTGTCGGAGCATTCCCTGAATGGTTTTTATGTCTTGCTTTTTCATGGTTCATTTCCCCTTTCAAATTCTGGTTTTGTGCTTGAGGGCCTATTCCCCTAAAAACTTTTGCGAATTTTTGCGTGACACCCCACGCCCGTTCCCCGAGGGGCAAGTCGTAGAGATTTGACCTCCCCCTGGTCTGTACCCCGAAAATTGGACAGCCATTGAATG
>CAZCRO010000095.1:0-5896 GCA_964501115.1 uncultured Oscillospiraceae bacterium | reverse complement strand
GCCAGCCCAAAAGCAATATCAATATTGCTTTTTTATTGTATGAACATTATATCATGATTTTGTTCAGTTGTCAATACTTGAAAAAGCCGTATTTATGCGGTTTTACTGAACTTTTCGATTGTACTGTAACCCCTAAAATGGTGTTCGTTAGTAACGGGTTAGTAACAAAGAAAAACAAAAAATTATTTCACCTTATTTACCAGTTTATAATAACCCCAGTAAAGTGGTGAATTTGCCTTTTTTGCTTCGTCAAGTGCTTTAACAAAATTATCTGTTTCCAATATTGGAAAATATGAATGGTTCAGTTCCCATGTGATGTCATTTGCAGAAGTTAATTCATTATTTGAAACACTTTCAACATCATATTTGGGTACACCGTAACCCCTGATATATTTTCCGTTTACCTGAATTGTTCTTCTTGCTACCGCATTATTTTTATTACCCTCAATAACGGTAATTGTTGAGCCTGAAACACTTTCAACAATACCCACATGGTCAGGAACTCCAGTATTATCACCGCTGCCCGAATCCTGCCAGTCATAAAAAATAATATCACCGCTTTTGGGAACATACGCATCATTTTCAACCCATTCACCAAGATTTTTAAATAACTGTATCATTGGTGAACAACCGCATTCAGTTGGAATGATGTCGGTATAACCACATTTTATTGCACAAGCGGAAACAAAGGTTGCACACCATGCATCTGTGTATTTAACCACATAACCTCTTGCAAGCGGTTTATGGTTATTATACACATCAATTATCTGTTTATGCGTTCCGTCTGCTTTGTTGCAACCAAGCCATGATTTAGCTTGCTGAACAATGTTTTTTGCGTATTTTGCCATTTTTATTCACCGCCTTTTTCTGATTTCTCTTTTAATACTTCAATAGCCTTTTCCAAAATGTTTGGTATCGGAATACCCATCAACCCTGCATTTTCAATAATTGATATTGTTTCATTAACTATAAATGCAATTATTACTGTGGTTCTTATATAGTCAACTCCAAGTGAAATATCAAGTCTATGGGCAATTAAAACAAATAAAAGCGTTACACATTTTCTGCATAACCCTTTCCATCCTGCTTTACTTTCCAATGCTCCTGAAGCTGATTTTTTACTGTTTTTAAAAACACCTGCAAGAATCAATCCCATAATGAAATCAATTCCCATAAAAATCAGCAATGTTGTCACATCTTCCGTCCAACCACCAAACAGTTTTGCAATGAAACTTCCGATTGCTCCGATTGCAGCACAAACCGCAACCTTTGTATTAGAAATATTCATATCCTTTTTATCCTTTCTGAAAAGTCCAAAAACACCCCTTAAATCAATTTTAAATTCAAGGTATGTTCTTATATTGCCAAGTATGTTTTTGTCACTCATTCGTCAGCCAGTTCGCCACAATCAAGGTCAATTAAAACTTCCTTAACCTTGTCTTTGATTTTTGCAGGAACTTCAGCAAATGTCTTTTTACCTTTTACAATCAAAGTTGCATAAATAATTGCCATTTCTTTCACATCCTTTCGGCATAACCAAATTATAAAATTAAGCATTGGAATCAGCATCCAAAATTGCTTGTACCTCTTTTCTGATTTTCGTAGGAACATCAGAAATTGTTTTTAAGCTTTTTTTAATTAAATCAGCATAAATCTTTGCCATGACAAATTCACCCTTTCTTACAGATTTTGTTCATAGATTTCACACAATGCAAGCTGTGTATCGGTCAATCCGCTTTCAAGTTCCGCATTCTTATTTGCAAGAAGTTCAATGTATTCATCTTTGTCATACTGAATTTCATTGAATTGGAACAAATTTTCAACCGCATTTCCTCTGTTGTCCTCTGTTATCGGTGTAATATCGGTATGAACATATACCTTATCTTTTCCGATAACCAACTCTTTTGCTTGTTCACCGTTACCAATTACAATTCCCATGTCTTTCATCTTGAATTTACCGCCTTTCTTTTAATAAAATTTTGATAATATTCATCAAGTGCTTTTTGTATCGGTACAATGTATTTTTGAACAAGTCTGAAACTGTTGCACCAAGCCAACCAACCCTTGTATGAATTTACTGAACACCATTCATTAAAAGTTATTTGAATGTCATTCAATACTTTTTTCTTAATCAGAAGCATTTTCTTTTTAAAGTGTTTGCAAGTTGTTTTTCTTAACAGTTTATAACCGTAAAAATGACGATAACCCACAAAGTCAACACCTCTGATTGCTGTTGGGAAAACTTGCCAGTTATCCTTTATATTCAACTTCAGTAATTCTTTCATGTAAACATCAATTTCTTTACGCAGTTTATGCAAAAAAGCTTTTGAATGATGTAAAATAACAATGTCATCCATATACCGCACAACATATTTTACACCCTTCTTTTCTTTCAACCAATGGTCAAAGTACGCAAGATAAAAATTTGCAAGAAATTGTGATAAATATGAACCTATCGGAACACCTTTTTCACCAGGATATGAATCAATTATCATATCAAGTAATTCAAGCAATTCAGCATCTTTGAATTTTTTCCGCAGCATTCTTTTTAAAACCTCATGGTCGATGTTTGGGTAAAATTTGCGAACATCAATTTTAAGCGTGTATTGTGTACCTTTCACATCTTTCATGTAGTTTGTCAACAATGTTGAAGCCTTGTGAATACCTCTGTTTTTGAGTGATGCACAAGTGAAAGATGTAAACACCTTACAGAAAATCGGTTCAAGCTGAAGCATTATTGCCCATTGAATAATTCTGTCAGGATAATACGGTAATTTCATTAAATCCCTTTCTTTGCCTTTATCAATGATTGTTTGATGACTGTATTCACTTACAACATAAGTTTTATTTATCAACATGTCCTGAATTTGTTTAAGGTAAAAATCAGGGTCAGAATCAACCATTTGTACCGCAACATACAATGCTTTATCTTTTCTTGCGTTTTGATGTGCAAGTCGCAAATTATCAATATCGCATATTTTCTGATATATGTTCCCATATCGTTTCATGAAAAAATTCCTTCCGTTATTTGATGTTTGATTTGCTGAACCTTCGACAATTTGAAAAGTTAATTTCAAATTCCTACCAATACAGCTTTTCAATTTTTTATGTTTTGGCAAGAGCCAGGGCAATTATAAAACATTCAAGTAAAAACATTTAGTGACCGCAGTTATAATCATCCGTATTAGAAGTGTCCTCATTCACATTCAGTTGAAAAGTACCTGCATTAGACTCATCATTCCAATTACCACTGAAATAAGTGACAGAAGTAGAATTGAAATTCGTATAATCTAACTTTTTATTAACTGCATTTCATAATTGCCTTTGTCAAAATTAAAGGTACATCAAGCGACCGCAGCTACAATCATCCGCAGCAGAAGCGCCCCCAGCCACACTCAGCCGAAAAGTACCCGCAATAGACCCATCACCCCAACTACCACCGAAAAAAGCGACAGAAGCAGAATAGAAACCCGCAGAATCCGCAAAATAAGTTGTGCTTGAACCTCCACTTTGTTTTATGATGAATCCAAGTTCTGATGTTCCTTGCGGTGCTTTCATATAACCGCTGATATATGACGAACCCAAAGCACCATTGTCTTTATATCCGCTGCCAGTATCGTTGAAATTGTCGGTTGCAGTTAAAGCATGATAATCTGAACTTGAAACAAGTCCGTCAATCCAGTAATAGAAATTACCCCAAAAATCTTCAATCCCCAAGAATTTCA
Source organism: uncultured Oscillospiraceae bacterium (assembly GCA_964501115.1). Lineage (GTDB taxonomy): Bacteria > Bacillota > Clostridia > Oscillospirales > Oscillospiraceae > Faecousia. The sequence goes on along the minus strand of CAZCRO010000095.1, from coordinate 2,171 downwards.
TTTGTTGCATTCCTGTTGTTTCACCGTAATTCATGCCCTTTGCAATTGTACCGCCAGTTTTAACACCTGTGTCACCGCTACTGTCATTTACATATCCTCTACCAAGTGCAGTTTGTGAATCTCTGCTTTTATACCTGATTAAGAATAAGCATTGAAGCAATGTCAACTGATAAAATGCAATTTGGTCATATCCGTCACCGTTTGCCTGTGCAAGTGTTCTTGTTTCACCGATTGCAACATTTACAGTTGGTTGTTTACTGCATAATGACCTTAATTTTGAAGATGCGTTATAACCAAGAAATGCACCGATATATAATTTATCTCTGTCACCCTCTTTGGTTCTTGTGTGTGCATAATAATGAAAACCTTCTGCATTGGGGTCATCTGTAACTTGAACTGTCAAGGTGTTGTTGCTTGTAGCAATTTTTACACCCAGTTTGGGAATTTCAATCATTACATCGCCTTCAGCACCGCTTGAAATATCTGCTGCCGTACCGTCAATGTATTTTGTGAAATTATCAGGGTTCAAATATTCCTTTACCTTACCATCTTTGAACATGCAAGGTCTGATGTCACGAAAAATATTTGTATTATCCCAATCAGATGAACCTGCAATCATACCGACCGCATCATCAGTATAAGTAACCGCAGTTGTTGGGTCTGAATTTGTTAAGTCAATTGATACACCGTATGTTTTATATGCTTTCTGCATTTCAACCCAATTTCTGCCGTTGTAAATTTCAAACTTGTCATCTAAAAAGCGTACTCCATGAATACCGCCTTCACTTGTCGGATTCTTCTTTTCGTGTTTTGCAATATCACCAAATGTTGCGACAACCGCAGGGTCAATGTCAAGATTAACATTTGAAGCAGCACCGACACCCACAACAAGCTCAAATGTTGCCCCTGAAACAGATAAACCGTTATATGCAGGAATGTAACCTGCAACCAATGCCCTACAAACTGCATACAAAATTTCACCGTCATCAGGGTCAGTTGCATATAAACCGATTGTGTTTATTGTGTAACCCTCTGTAACGGTTGAATTTTCAACACCTGCTTCCAGTTTCACCTGTGTACTGCTTACTTTTTCAATGTTTGAAATTCCTGCTGTTTGTTTTACCCCAGTTAATTCCGTCAGACTTGATAATGTGGATTCAGGGTATGCGGTTTCAGATGTCGCAATTTTTGTAAATCCCAAACCGTTTCCACCGTTCATCATAATCTTTGTTACAAGTGCTTGACCTTTTTCTGTGATAACCAATGAACTAAATTCTGCCATAATGAATCACCTTTCTTTGTTAATAAATTTTTATAATTTCAGTATCGGATATTCCGACACCAAGATTAGCATTACCTTTTGATGTGAACTCTTGTATATAATCATTCGCCATCATTTGAACTTCTGAAGTTCCTGCTGCAAGATATATTTTCCCAGTTGAAGTGAATTGCTGTGTAAATTCATTTACTTCAATTCTTCCACAATTCAACCCCGAAGCAATATAAATATTACCCTGTGACGAAAATTCCTGAACATAATCGTTTGCGGTCATACTTACATAACTGATTCCCGAAGCAACTTTTACTGAACCGCTTGCGGTAAATTCTTGTATGTAATCATTTACTGAAATTTTTGTATAACCCAATCCTGCACCCACATTAAATGTTCCTGAAGAATTGAAATGCTGTGTAAATTCATTTACTGTTTTTCTTGCATAATTCATTCCAGTTGCAATATAAAATGTGCCATGCGAACCAAACCATTGTGTAAATTCGTTTGTTGTGTTTTGTGCATAATTTGTTCCTGCTGCAATAAAAATAATACCGTCTGAATTACACCTTACAAGGTTTTTGTGTGTAATTTCCATATTGCAAGGTATCATTGTATTAAACAAACCCCACAATGAATCACTTTGTCCTGCATTATCCATGTGGGTTATGATTGATATTTTATACCCATCTAAAACAATTTGAATATCATTGTTTCCTTGCATTGTAATCAATTTATTTGTCAATGCTTTTAAGGTATAAGGAACTGAATCATTCCAATTTATCATAACTCTGGATTGTCTAAATTCAAGTGTTTCATCATCTGAACCGACAATGTTCAAGATTTTTTCAAATCGTTGAATACCGTCTTTGTCACAATACAGAATAAAAGTATTATTTAA
>CAZCRO010000094.1:0-5897 GCA_964501115.1 uncultured Oscillospiraceae bacterium | reverse complement strand
GGGTGAAAACGATCCGGAGATGATGTGGATGACTACCATGAATCCGGAGACCCGCCGCCTCATCAAGGTCATGCCCGAGGAGGCAGAGCGCACTGCTTACTATTTTGATTTCCTTCTGGGTGATGCTTTGCAGGAACGGAAGAATTTTATTGCGGAAAACGGAGCGAAGTATCTGGAATTGGCGGATATTTCCTGATTTTTAGATGGATACGATCTTTCCCGCCCGGCGGGAGCCTCCTGTGGGAGAATTATGGTAAAGGAGCCAACTATGGCACGGAAAAAACAAGAACCTGATAAGAAAAAACAAATCAATACCGATGGCATTATGGGCTTGGTTGGTTCTACCACCGAGCAGGCCATTTCCGAGACGCTGGAAGTAAACTATATGCCCTATGCCATGTCGGTCATCGTTTCCCGGGCAATTCCGGAAATAGATGGCTTTAAGCCGTCCCACCGGAAGCTGCTGTACACCATGTATAAAATGGGTCTGCTTACAGGGGGCAGAACCAAGTCGGCCAATATTGTTGGCCAGACGATGCGCCTGAACCCCCATGGCGACGCGGCGATTTACGAAACCATGGTACGTTTGGCGAAGGGCAATGAAACTTTGCTGCACCCCTTTGTGGATTCCAAGGGTAACTTCGGTAAGGTCTATTCCCGGGATATGGCATATGCGGCTGCCCGATATACCGAGGCGAAGCTGGATGGGATCTGCGCGGAACTGTTTCGGGATATAGATTCCGATACCGTGGATATGGTGGATAACTACGATGCCACCATGAAAGAACCCAGCCTGCTTCCGACAACATTCCCCAATGTTCTGGTCTCTGCGAACCAGGGCATTGCCGTGGGCATGGCCAGCAATATCTGCTCGTTCAATCTGAAAGAGGTGTGCGATACCACCATTGCCCTGATGAAGAACCCGGAGCATGATATTCTGGAGACATTGCCAGGGCCGGATTTCTCCACAGGTGCCCAGCTGCTGTATGACGAGGCAACTACCCGGGAGATTTATTCCACCGGCCGCGGCAGTTTCCGCCTGCGGGCAAAGTGGCGCTACGTGAAGGAAGGCAACCTGATTGAGATCACCGAGATTCCTTATTCAACGGCCACAGAGGTAATCATGGACAAGGTGGCGGATCTGATTAAGGCCGGAAAAATTCGGGAAATTTCGGATATGCGTGACGAGACAGATTTGGGCGGCCTGAAGCTTACCATTGACCTGAAACGTGGTGTGGATCCGGATAAGCTAATGCAGAAGTTGTATCGTATGACGCCTTTGCAGGACAGCTTTGCCTGTAACTTTAATATCCTGATTGCCGGTATGCCCCGGGTTATGGGCGTAGGGGAGATCCTTCAGGAGTGGACTGCCTGGCGGATGGACTGCGTGAAGCGTCGGCTGTTTTTCCAGATTCAGAAGAAACAGGATCGGCTGCATCTGCTCAAAGGTCTGGAACGGATCCTGATGGATATTGACAAGGCGATTGCCATCATCCGGGAGACGGAACTGGAAAACGAAGTGGTTCCCAACCTGATGATCGGGTTCGGTATCGACGAAATTCAGGCCAATTTCGTTGCGGAAATCAAGCTGCGCAATATCAATAAGGAATACATCCTGAAGCAGATCAAGGCAACGGATCAGCTGGAAAAGGAAATTGCCGAGCTTACAGAGACACTAAACAGTTCCCGGAAGCTAAAAAATGTGATCATTAAGGAGTTGCAGCAGGTTTCTGAAAAGTACGGAAAGCCCAGAAAGACGGAGATCCTTTACAATGTGGAGGAGCAGGAACCGGAGGCAGAGGAAGAGCAGATTCCGGATTACCCGGTTACCGTCTTCGTATCCAAAGAGGGTTATCTGAAAAAAATCACCGCGCAGTCTTTGCGTATGAGCGGAGAGCAGAAGTTTAAAGAGGGTGATAGCCTGGCCTATTGCGTGGAAGCGACGAACCGGGCGGAGATGCTGGTGTTTACCGACAAATTCCAGTGCTATAAAACCCGCCTGAGTGACTTCGAAGACGGCAAAGCATCCCTCCTGGGTGACTATTTGCCCCAGAAGCTGGCTATGGATGCCGGAGAAAACGTATACCAGATTGTTTTCCCGGGGGACGGCAAGGGATTTGTCCTGTTCTTCTTCGAAAACGGCAAGGTGGCAAAGGTACCGCTGTCTGCCTATGAGACAAAGACCAATCGGAAAAAACTCACCGGTGCCTATTCGGATAAGGTTCCTCTGGTGAAGATTCTTTCGTTCGCTTCTGATGAGCAGGTGGCCATGTATGCTTCTGATGGCCGTACACTGATTTTCTCCACGGCAGAGCTGCTGCCGAAGACCACCCGCAATACCATTGGCGTGGCGGTTATGGCATTGAAGAAGAAAGCGGTTCTTGTCAATGCTTTGCCCCTTTCCGATACCGGGATTGAGAACCAAAGCCGCTATCGCACCAAGACCATTCCTGCCGCCGGCGCCTTGCTGAAGCCGGAGGATTCTCAGGAAAAGCAGGCAACCTTTGATGTTTAACGCAATCTGACAGTAGGAGGGCGTATCTATGAAAAAAACGTGGCAAGCCATTTTCTGGCTGATCTTGACGGCTTTGGGCAGTGGCCTGTTTGCTTTGGGATTTGCCCTGTTTTTGATTCCCAATGACATCAATACCGGTGGTATTTCCGGTGTGGCGATGATTTTCCGGGAGTTGACCGGCGTGGGAAGTGTAGGTGCGATTACGCTGATACTCAATATCCCGCTGTTTCTGATCGGCAGATTGAAAATTGGGAAAAAGTTCTTTTTTGGCTCCCTGGTGGGCATGGTTGTCAGCTCCGTGATGATGGATGTATTTTCTCTCCTTCCTTTTGCAACACCGGAACCGATGATCGCATCTATTTATGGTGGTGTGCTTTGCGGTGCGGGGCTGGGGATGGTATTTGTAGCTGGTGCATCTACCGGCGGTTCGGATATACTGGTGCGCCTGGCCAAGAAAAAGTACCGTAATCTTCCGATTGGACGAATTTCAATCATCTTTGATACGGTGGTGGTGCTGTTCACCGGTATTGTATTTCACGACATCAGCAAGGCGCTTTACAGCGGTGTGGTGGTATTTGTCTGTGGCCAGGTGATCGACGCGGTGGTTTACCGTTTTGATTATTCCAGGGTGGCATTGATCATTACCTCCCACCACCAGCAGATTGCGCAGGCCATTGGCCAAAAGCTGGACAGAGGCGCGACTTATCTCCATGGTGCTGGTTCCTATACCTGCAAGGATATGGAAGTAGTGCTTACAGTGGTGCGCAAGGGGCAGTTGGCAGAGCTAAAGGAGCTGGTTATGGACATTGATGACAATGCCTTTGTCATTGTCCAGGAAGCGCACCAGGTATTGGGGGATGGTTTCTCCCATTACTCTCCGGATTCTTTGTAACAGGAGGTATGGCGATGAAGAGGGTTTTGATTCTTCTTTTGGCTTTGAGTGCCCTGCTGTCCGGATGCAGTGCGCTGGACGGGCAGTATGTCCGGGTTACGCCACATGTGGTGCAGTCTACCCAAAGCCAGGAACAGGCAGGTGGTTTGGAAGATTACGCCCATCTGCGGGATGCACTGACCAACATGGTGGCTTCCGGTATAGAAAGTCAGGTGTTTCTCACAAAGGATTACCCGGAGGAAAGCCTCTATCTGGATATGAATGCAGCCAAGCGCTATATCTCCACGATAGATGCTGTTGGCGCTTATGCAGTAGAAGATGTTGCTTATGAGATTGGCACAAAAAATGGCAACCTTGCAGTAGCTGTCACAGTCAGCTATCGCCACAGCCGCTCAGATATTCGGAGCATTACCAAGCTCTCCGGTATGGATGGCGTGGAAGCTGCGGTGCTGAAAGCAATGGAGTCCCTGGATTCCAGAAAGGTACTGTTGGTTTCTGATTATCAGCCGAGGGATTTTACCCAACTGGTGCAAAACCTCAGCCAAACCAATCCGCAGACAGTGATGGAGTGCCCGGTGGTGGCAGCGGATGTTTTCGGTCAGGGGCAGTCCCGGGTGATTGAGTTGACTTTCACCTATGAAAATGCTACGGATGCTTTGCGGCTGATGCACACCCAGGTGGAGGCGGTGTTTGATTCTGCGTCCCTGTACGTCAGCGGAGATGGGGAAGAAGGGCAAAAGTATGCGCAGCTCTATTCTTTCCTGATGGATCGATTCCGCTATAAGCTGGAAACATCCATTACCCCATCCTATAGCCTCCTGCGCCATGGAGTAGGGGACAGCCGGGCCTTTGCAACGGTCTATGCGGCTATGTGCCGAAATGCCGGGCTGGAATGTCAGGTGGTTACAGGCACCCGGGATGCAGAGCCCTGGAACTGGAATATCATCTGTGACAATGGCGTTTATTATCATGTAGATCTTACACGCTGTAAAGAAGACGGTAGTTTTCAGGAGAAAGCTGACTATGCTATGACTGGTTATGTGTGGGATTATTCTGCGTTTCCGGTCTGCGGCACAGGAAACATGCCGGAAACTTCGGAACCCTCTGCGGAAGAATGAGTGCAGTGTGCCGGAGAATGCTTACCTTTTGGACGCATTCTCCGGCCGCTTTTTGTGAAAGAACAAAGAAAAACAAAAAAGTGCTTGACATTTGAAAGAAATCTGCTATAATACACCTTGTTCATGCGGGTGTAGCTCATCCGGTAGAGCGCCACCTTGCCAAGGTGGAGGTAGCGAGTTCGAGCCTCGTCACCCGCTCCAATGAAGCACTCCTCCTTGTGAGAGCAGGGAGGAGTGCTTCTTTTTTGCTCTTCTCAGAAGAGGATGCTTCGGGTTTGCGGCCCGTATTGCTGTGTATATCCTTTTCTGGAGGTATGATTATGTGGATTATATTCGCCATCGGCTCTGCTTTCTTTGCAGGGGTCACCTCTATTTTGGCAAAATGCGGAATCCGGGAAACGGATTCCACCGTTGCAACGGCGATTCGTACCATTGTGGTGCTGTTGTTTTCCTGGGTCATGGTGTTTGTGGTGGGCTCTCAGGGGCAGATCACCTTGATAGAAGGGAAAACGCTCCTGTTTCTCGTTTTGTCCGGTTTGGCCACCGGCGCTAGCTGGCTGTGTTATTTTAAAGCGTTGCAGCTGGGAGATATTAACAAAGTTGTTCCCATAGACAAATCCAGTACGATTCTTACGATCTTGCTGGCATTTGTGTTCCTTCATGAAACCGTTACTCCTGTTAAGTTGTTGGGTGTTCTCTTTATTGGAATCGGAACTTTTCTGATGATCGAAAAGAAAGATTCCGTCTCCGGACAGGGGAAGGGAAGCAGCTGGATTTTCTATGCCATCGGCTCTGCTGTGTTTGCCAGTCTTACTTCTGTTTTAGGTAAAGTCGGTATTTCCGGTGTAGAGTCCAATTTGGGAACCGCCATCCGGACTGGTGTGGTTTTGCTCATGGCTTGGGTTATGGTATTTGCAACGGGCAAACGGGAGGCGCTTCGGCATATTCCCGGAAAAGAGCTGGCATTTATCTGCTTATCCGGCATTGCCACTGGTGGAAGCTGGCTTTGCTACTATAAAGCGCTGCAGGACGGACTGGCCAGTGTGGTGGTACCAATCGATAAGCTGAGTATTCTGGTCACAGTCGGTTTTTCTTATCTGGTTTTCCATGAGCGCCTCTCCAGGAAGGCGGCTTTTGGATTGGTTTGCATTGTGGCAGGTACGTTGGTAATGGTGTTTTTTTGATTGGCTTGTCCTTTTTTGCCTGCCGTACCGGTTTTTTCCCTGTTATGGCAGGCGTATTCTCATCTAAAAAAGAAAATAGAAAAAACTGTAATTTTCTTCTTGACATTTTTAAATAATCTGGTATAATACTAACTGTTCCGCGGGTGTAGCTCATCCGGTAGAGCGCCACCTTGCCAAGGTGGAGGTAG
>CAZCRO010000093.1:0-6584 GCA_964501115.1 uncultured Oscillospiraceae bacterium | reverse complement strand
GTGTGCTCCAGAGTCTGAACCAGGTTGGGCTTCAGAGCGTCCTTCAGCAGAGCAGCCATAGCGCCCTGAGCGTTCAGGTCACCAGCGGTAACGGGCTTGCCGTCACGGGTGTAGGCAACTACCAGGCGAGCCAGGCGAGCCTTCAGGTCGGTAATGTCGGAAGCCAGGCACAGAACGGCCATAACTTCGGAAGCAACGGTGATGTCGTAGCCGTCTTCACGGGGCATACCGTTGGTCTTGCCACCCAGGCCATCCACTACGTTACGCAGCTGACGGTCGTTCATGTCCACGCAGCGGCGCCAAGTGATCTGGCGGGGGTCAATGTTCAGAGCGTTGCCCTGATAGATATGGTTATCGAGCATAGCGGCCAGCAGGTTGTTGGCAGCGCCGATGGCGTGGAAGTCGCCGGTAAAGTGCAGGTTGATGTCTTCCATGGGAACGACCTGTGCGTAGCCGCCGCCGGCAGCACCGCCCTTAACGCCGAACACGGGGCCCAGGGAGGGCTCACGCAGAGCAACAACCACGTTCTTGCCCAGGCGGCGCATGCCGTCTGCCAGGCCAACGTTGGTAGTGGTCTTGCCTTCGCCGGCGGGAGTGGGGTTGATGGCGGTAACCAGAACCAGCTTGCCGTTGGGCTTGTCTGCCATGTCGTTCAGGATATTGTAGTCTACCTTTGCCTTGTACTTACCGTACTGTTCCAGGTACTTTTCGTCCACACCGGCGGTCTTGGCCACTTCGGTGATGGGCTGCATAACAGTTTCCTGTGCGATCTCGATGTCAGTTTTGAATGCCATGTTTATCAATCTCCTTGTATTGTGTAATCGGCACCCTGCCGTTGGAATGGCCCAGGTGCATACAGGACTTATGTGGTTCGCCGTTGGAATGACTCTCCACACGCTTGCAATTCAGTACTCACGTACCGATAAAAAGTATAGCGTTTTTCACGGCACATGTCAATAGGAAATGTTATTTTTTCACAGGTTTGCCCAAAAAAATTTTCATTTGCACTGCCGCGGAGTTTTTTCTTTCAAAAGTTCAGCTCACGAAAAAACACGCCCAGTTTTCCCACATATCCCTGGTTCCATGGTCGGTTTTTTCCGCAAAAATGGAGGATCACCGTGTTCCTGCGCACCCAGTCCAGGTCGTGGGGCGCGCGGGGATGGGAAGCATTGTACACGTTCAGAATCCTGTCGCTCAAATTATACCGCTGGGTATCTGCCAGCAAAATTTTGTCCCCGTGGAGTACCGTCAAAAGATCCTGATCCGGCAGAAGAAAGCTGTCTATCTGTTCTGCCGCCCGGCTCAGCGCTTCCATTGTCAGCTTCTCCCGCAGTGCCTGCAAATTGAGCATCATCACGCCGGTATTCACATAGGGCACATTCTGCGCCACCCGCAGTCGCCGTGCATTCAGCCGGGTAAGCGCCCTGCGCACGTGGGTGCAGGCAATGTAATAGTTCCCCTGAAAATCCATATGGTACAGCGGTGCCAGGGGATTGATCACCAGGGTATCTACATCCAGATAGAGAATCCTGTCCAGCTCCGGCGGCAGCAGCAGTGGGGCAGCCAGGCGGTAATAAATCTGCCTGGGATACCGCCTGCTCTCCGGAAGCCCGGCAAAAAGGGATGCATCCACCGGAAGAAAATGGCAGTGAACCCGTTCCCCCGCTCTGCTGCTGATTTCTTCCCGAACCTGCTCCGGCAAATCCGAATGGAGGATATACGCCTCGTATCGGCTCTCACCCCCATGCCGAACGACAGAGGCCAGGCACATTTGCAGCAGCTCCACATAGCCCCGGTTTACGCAAAACAGAAGATTCATCGTTTCAGCCCCTCCTGCTTATAGTACTCCAGTTTTTCCTGCATCTTCATCAGATGCTCCGTCAGAGGGCGGTCACCCCGCAGGGGCAGAAAGAAATTGTACTTGCGTTTCTTGCTCTCCTGGAAGCTTTCCTGAATCTGTGCTTTCAGCGTTTCGAAACGCACCACCATCCGGTTTTCCTCCGCGAATTCCTTCAGCTTCACCGCCAGATTGGCAGAATGTGCCACATCCATACAGAATACGCCGAAAAACATACCGATAAAAAAGGAAAACGCCAGGTTCTGGGACAGCCATTCCAGAGAATCCAGAATATAAGGATGAATCAGGAAATAATACACCGCTCCCAGCGCCGCCCAGAAGAAGGAAAACAGCGGGCAGACCAGCCCCTGGATATTTCCCCACAGATTTGAGTAATCCCAAAGCATCACCTTAAAGTATTTCAGGCAGAATACACCGGCAATATACTCGATCAGCGTCATGCCCACGGCCATAGCCAGAAACAGCACCGCCTTGTTCCAGAAGGGATCCGTGATCAGCGCATAGTTCTCCAGTCCGGCCAGCAGGTACAGTGTGCACAGGCCAAAGCCATAGATGGGCAGATACGGCCCCGTGCAAAAGCCCGGGTTCACCCACTTTTTATTTTTATGGACAATGTTGCGAAACAGCAGCTCCAATACCCATCCCAGCACGCTGCCAATGAAAAACAGGTAAGCCAAAGTCAAAAATACGTTCATGCATATCCTCCCTAAAAATTCCATTATTCATCTATTTTAACTGTTTTACCACGAATTTTTCCTTCCGTCAATTCCTGTTTTATTTTCTTTTTGTTCACAGTTTATTCAAGGACAGTTGCTTTTCTCTTTCGTTTCTCCTTGTAGGATATTCCATCATTTTTTGGAAAAGAACAGAAAGGAGCCCCTGGAATGCACAAGAGAAAACATCCCGGAAGACAGAAGCGGAACGCCTGGAAAAAGGCGCTGCGGGACTACGAGGAAGTAACCGATCAGGACATTGTAACCCCGGAGGAGGCGGGCAGCGCCGCTCTGTTGGAGCAGATCCGTCAGGAGCAGCCCAAACTGCAGGCTCTTTATGAAGATATGGCCGGCTCTTTTCAGCCGGAACAATACAGCCGGCAGGTAGTGGCTCAGCTGCGCTCCTATCGGCGGGCAGGGCTGCATCTGGCCAGAGCCAGCCAGCAGGTACTGGAAAACTACGATGAGCTTTCCGCCCGCTGGGACGACCTGACCCGCCCCCGCCGCCTGCGTCTGAAGCCTCCGGCCAACTCCGTCATCGACCTGGAAGAAGAAAAGGCCGGGCACTTTGCCTCCGGTATGAATATGTACAAGCTGATGCTCATTTGCCTCATCGGCTGTTTCGGCGGTGTGGTGATTGAACTGGCCTGGTGCCTGCTGACCAACGGCTACCTGGAAAGCCGAGCCGGGCTGGTTTACGGCCCGCTGAATATGGTATATGGTGCCGGAGCGCTGGTGCTGACCCTGGCACTGTACCGCTACCGCAACCGGGGAAAGTGGCTCTGCTTTCTGGGAGGATTTGTGGTAGGTAGCGTGCTGGAATACTTCTGCTCCTGGGCGCAGGAATGGCTCTTCGGCTCCGTTTCCTGGGACTACAGCCACATGCCCTTTAACATCCACGGGCGCATCTGCCTGATTTACTCCATATTCTGGGGCTTTCTCGGGATTTTCTGGGTAAAGAGCCTTTACCCCATGATGGCGCAGCTGATACTTCGCATTCCCAACAAGGCGGGAAAGGTACTCACATGGGCGCTCACAGTGTTTTTGATCTTCGACTGCATTGTGACCCTGATCGCTGTTTTCCGCTGGTCCCAGCGGGTGGATGCCATTCCCGCCGCCAATGCCTTCTGGCTATGGATCGATACCCGGTTCCCCAACGCCAGGATGGAACGAATTTTTGCGAATATGGTATTTCGTTAATGCCTGCGGTATTGTTTTCCGGAAAAAGCTATGGTATAATATGGGAAAAACCCTTGATTATTATGGAGAACAATGTATGGAACTGAATTTCCGCTCTGCTCTGCGGGGCTTTAACCGGCAGGATGTGGCGCACTATTTGGAATACCTGAACAACCAGCACGCGGTGCAGGTGAACCAGCTGAATACCGATCTGGAAGCCCTTCGGCGGCAGCTGGATCCCCAGCCGGATACCGCCATGGAGCAACGTGTGCGGGAGCTGGAAGAACGCTGCCAGGCTCTGGAAGAAAAGGCCGCCGCTTTGGAAGCCGAACGGGATGCCGCCGTGCAGGCCAGGGAGGAAGCTCTGAAAGAAGCCCAGGTGCGTGCCACCGGCTCCAAACTGGATACCAGTCTGGAACTGGAAGCCTACCGCCGGGCAGAACGGGCAGAGCGGGTTGCCCGGGAACGGGCCAACCTGGTGTATGCCCAAACCGGCACCGTGCTGAACCAGGCCAGCGCCCGGGTGGAAGGTGCCATCCGCCAGGTGACCGGCATCTCCCAGCAGCTCAGCGGCCAGCTGGACACCCTGCAAACCGCCATCTCCGCCAGCCGTCTGGCGCTGCAGGACGCAGCGGAAACCATCCAGAAGCTGAAGCCCAGACAGGACTGATTCCTTTTCCCCATCACCATACCCGGGCTGCTGCGTTTTGCGGCAGCCCGTTTTTCAGGAGAACATTACCATGCTGACTCGAACGCCTTCCTTTTACCATTCCTTTCACTGCATCGCCTCCGCCTGCCCCGACAGCTGCTGCCAGCTGTGGGATGTGGCAGTGGATGCCGAAAAAAGCGCCTACTACCGCAGCCTGCCCGGAGAACTGGGTGACCGGCTGCGCCGCTTCCTCCAGGAGGAAGACGGCACCACCTACCTGACCCTGGAAGCAACCCGCTGTCCCATGTGGCGGCAGGACGGCCTGTGCCGCATCCAGGCGGAGCTGGGCGAACAGGCACTGTGCAAAACCTGTCGGGAATTCCCCCGGCTGACCCATGACTACGGCGGCTTTCTCGAGCTGGGACTGGAACTGAGCTGCCCGGAAGCCGCCCGGCTCCTGCTGGCGCAATCCGACTGGCACTGGCTGGAAGAGGGCACCGCTGACCCCTGCCCGGACTATGATCCCCTGGATATGGAAATTCTGCTGGAAAGCCGCCACCATGCCATGGAACTGACCCAGGGAGAAGCCCCTCTGGTCAACCTGCTACTGTACGGCCTGCACGCCCAGCAGGCGCTGGACAGCGGAGAACTGCCCCCTTTCCAGCCCTCCCAAAGCACGCCAATTTCCCCGGAAGAAGCAGATGTGGATGCCTTTTTGCAGGTATTCCGGGATCTGGAAATTCTGACAGACGGCTGGCGGCAGCGGCTGCAAGCCGCCAATCCAAGAGCCTTCTCCCGGGAGGACCGGGCCATGCTGCGCTACCTTATTTCCCGGTGGTGGCTGCAGGCCATCTCGGATTTCGACCTGTATGCCCGGGTAAAGTTCCTACTGTCCGCTGTCATTCTGTGCTGCCTCCTGGGAGGCGACCCCACACAGACCGCGCAGCAGTTTTCCAAAGAGATTGAAAACGACGCGCAGAACATCGATGCCCTCCTCGACGGCTGCTATACCCTCCCCGGCCTTACAGACCGCAACCTTCTGGCGCTGATGGCGCTCATCACGAGCCGGTAAAGTGCTCCCAGAAAGGTTCATAAATTATTTACGGAAATTCCCATTTTCCCTCTTGCATTTTTTCCCCAATTGGTATATGATTAGTTAGCACTCAAGGAAAGAGAGTGCTAAGAATTGTAGATAATCGTCAGGAGCAATCCTGACAGTCTAAATATTGTACTGTATGGAGGAACGTATTATGAAGTTGAAGCCTATGGCAGATAATGTGCTGCTCAAAGCCGAAGAAGCCAAGGAGACCACCGTCTCCGGTATCGTCCTGGCCACCACCAACAAGGAAAAGCCCGCAATTTACAAGGTTGTTTCCGTTGGCCCCGGCACCAAGGATGTGACCATGACCGTTTCCGTAGGAGACAAGGTAGTTGTCGGCAAGTTCGTCGGTACCGACCTGACTCTGGACAAGGAAGAATACAAGTTCGTCAAGCAGGATGACATCCTGGCTATCGTGACCGACTAAGGAGGAAAATGCTATGTCTAAGATGATCGTTTATGGCGAAGACGCCAGGAAGAAGCTGCAGTCCGGTATTGACCAGCTGGCCAACACCGTAAAGGTTACCATGGGTCCCAAGGGCCGCAACGTGGTTCTGGGCAAGAAGTACGGTTCTCCCCTGATCACCAACGATGGTGTGACCATCGCCAAGGAGATCGAGCTGGAAGACGCTTTTGAAAACATGGGCGCTCAGCTGATCCGTGAGGTTGCCACCAAGACCAATGACGTTGCCGGTGACGGCACCACCACCGCTACCCTGCTGGCACAGGCCATCACCCGGGAAGGTCTGAAGAACCTGTCCGCCGGTGCCAATCCCATGGTCATGCGCAAGGGCATTGAGAAGGCTGTTGCCGCTGCTGTGGAAGCCATCAAGGCCAACTCCGTTCCCGTCCACGGCTCTGACGACATTGCCCGTGTAGGCACCGTCTCCTCCGGCGACGAGTCCATCGGCAAGCTGATCGCCGAAGCTATGGAAAAGGTCGGCACCGAGGGTGTAATCACCATTGAAGAGAGCAAGACCGCCGAGACCGGCCTGGATGTTGTGGAAGGCATGCAGTTCGACCGGGGCTATATCTCCCCCTACATGGTCACCGATACCGACAAGATGGAAGCCGTCCTGGACGACG
>CAZCRO010000092.1:0-6692 GCA_964501115.1 uncultured Oscillospiraceae bacterium | reverse complement strand
CGCAGAATTAAGAGGTTGAAAATCCCTTGGTAACAAGGGCGCACTTCTATACGGGTTCACCCCGTATGTGCGCTCTGCGAGGCAACAGCCCTGACACACGAATGTCGGGGCTGTTTGCGTCACTCCGTTCCGAACAAGGGGCTGCACCCCTTGCGGCTTCGCCTATCCCTGCGGACTTTCCGATTGGAAACGGTTTTGGCAAACCATTCCCAACCGGCAAGTTTGAAATCCTATATCCGTACATAGACCGTTTACCGATCTTCGGTAGGCGGTCTTTTAATATCCAAAAATCAAGGAGGTCATTTTATGTCAAAACAGAAAACCATCCCCCAGTTGGAAGCGGAGAAAGCGGAAAATGAACGCAAAATCGCTCAGCTTCAACACAAGAAACAGCAGCTTGAAAACCGTATCACTTACTACGAAAAAGGAGAACGGCGCAAGCGGGCGCACCATCTTATCACCCGTGGTGCTGCCGTTGAAAGTGTTGCACCGCTTACCAAGGCATTAACTGAAACGGAGTTTTATGCCGTTACGGAAAAGATATTCGCATTATCCGAGGTCAAAGGTCTGCTCATGGCGGCGGTCAACGAACACAATCGGGCGCAGCAGAAAGAGGGGTGATGCGTATCGCACTGTATCATTTTCATGTTGACCAGATCAAACGCAGCAAGGGACAATCCGCCATCGCTGCTGCCGCCTATCGTTCCGGTGAAAAGCTGCACAGCGAATACTACGGCGAGGACAGCGACTACACCCGTAAAGGTGGCGTGGTCTGCTCCGAAATTCTGTTGCCGCCCCACGCATCGCCGGAGTATACAGACCGAGAAACCCTTTGGAACGCTGTTGAAAAAGTCGAGCGTGGGAAGAAGGCCCAGCTTGCGTATAGTTTTGATATTGCCTTGCAGAACGAGTTTTCCATGGATGAGAACATCGCCCTTGCGAGGCAATTTTTGTTGGACAATTTTGTGAGCCGTGGCATGATCGTGGACTTTGCCGTTCACTCCCCCGACAAAGAGGACGGCGGCATTCCCAATCCCCACATTCACTTCATGTGCCCCATTCGTCCTCTTGAGCAAAACGGAAAATGGGGCAAGGGAGAAAGAAAGGACGTGCGAATATGAAGAAAAAGCTCATTCCCATTGTGTCCGGTGTCCTTGCTCTGGCTATGCTGAATGGATGCGCTGCACCTCAGGCACAGACAGAATCCACCACCGTCAATCAGGCTATGCTTATTGAAAAATCCGGCCAAACCCGGGAAAATAATGACTTTCCAGAGCGTTTTACCGGCGAATGGATCGGTCAGGAGGGGAAACTGACAATCCATGCCGATGCGCCAGTGGTGGCGGAACAGGGGGTGGTTCTGCCTACCGCAACCGTAAATCCCAGAGCGTTTTATCAGGAAGACGCAGATAACTTGCTGAAGGTATTCTTGAAAGGGGAACCCCTTTCCTCATTTGTTTCCACGAAACAGGAACTGCAGGATGCGCTGGCCTATATCAATTCCCCGCAGTGGCAGGCGGATCCGGATGATTCGGCTCAAACACCCGAGCAGATGGAGGCGCGCCGGAAGGAACTGAATGCCTGGTACGAAGGGGAAATTGCCAAAGCCCCGGAAGAAAAGCCTGTCATCCATGGGTTCTCTGACTCTGACGACCCGGACAGGATCCATGGATCTGCCGTGGTTGATGGTGTAGAATACGAGGTCTCTGTTTGGAATCAGATCGGTCAGCCCTGGACGAGCGCAAACATCATACGGCATGATTACAAATACATGGAGAAACAGGAATGGGGCGGTGTTTCAAAAGAGGAAGCCATTGCCCAGGCAGATACTTTGATGCAATCACTTGGCCTGGAGACGATGCAGCTGGATGATGTGCAGCAGAGGGATACCGGTGAATGGCAGCTGTGCTATATGCCGACTGTAAACGGCATCCGTCTTCTGAGTATTCGGCAGGACATAGTGGAAACCAACGAAGCTGGGACGTGTTCCCAGTTCCAGTATTTCACATACCGCACCAGCGAGGAGAGCAATGGGGATTCTGTTTCCTGGCCTATGGAGGCGGTATGGATTTACGTGGGAAAAGATGGGATTCTCTGCTTTACATGGGACTCTCCCAGTGGTGAACCGAAGGGGAAGGAAGAAGAAACTGCCCTGATGCCGTTTGAGGAGATTGCCTCCATTGCGGACACCATGCTGCCCGTCGTGATTGTCGGGCCCAAAGAGCACAGTCTGGTGGAGCTGGATCGTATCAACGGTTTTGATACCAAAATGGATGTGGAAATTACGAAAGTCTCCCTGTCGCTGATGCGTATCCGGGACAAGGGTTCCCTGCAGGGTACAATCGTTCCCGTCTGGGATTTCTGGGGCACTTCCAGCTGGTACAGAGCAGAGGAACAGCCCCGGAATTACGAAACACAGCCCATGCTGACGCTGAACGCCATTGATGGCAGCGTGGTCAGCCGGGTATTGGGATATTGATGGGCTGGAACCCACAAAAATCACTTTCCGGAAGCAGAAAGCGGCGGCAGGGAGATGGTTCTCCCTACCGCCGCCAGACTGGCGGAAAACCCCTTGCGAAGTTCTGGCAGGGGTTCATAAAACAGCGCTAGGCTGGAATTGTGAAATGAGCATCCGTCAGGCGGAATTGGTGACATAAAGATAAGTGATACTCGGATGGAACGGGTATCGCTTATTTTTTGGAGGCTTGGAGCCCCTGTTTTTATTGGATTGGGTATGCTGGTTTTTATCCCATGGCCAGGTTCAGTTCGCAGAAGCGCCATCTGTCCGGGAAGAGCGGGAGGACGGTCTGCGGGGAATCGGCGACCAGCAGCAGGTATTCTCCGGAGGGAGAAAGCAGGGTCATGTAGCTTTCCGAAATAACGGCAGAATCCTCGAATGCCTCTTTGTCCAGGCCGTCCATGAGCATCAGATCCATATGCAGCCAGCTGGCGTACTCCATCACCGGGTCAATGCGCCACCAGCCTTCCCAATGCGCCTGCACCTGGGGATCTTCGCCGTAAAAGCTTTCCATCACAACTTCACCATCGTAGTTGCTGCCGGAATTGGGATAGAAATTCAGGCAGTAGCGAACACTGGCATTTTCTTCGATGCGGATCCACCAGCTCATACCATCCAAAACATCCGTTCCCGCCAGCCCAACCTTCGTTGGCCCAAGCCAGCCGTCATTCAGCCAGCCGGTGAGCTCAAAGCCCAGATCAAACGCGCAGGTAAAATCCCAGGACAAAAGCTGACGTTCGGCACCAATGAGCAGATCCGGGTAATTCATGCCATCCAGTTTTGCTTCCCAAGGGTATTCGCTGCCATCTGGTGTTGTGATGGTTACGATGGTATCCGCAATCATTCCCTCCCCGTCCCGGCTGCAAAACAGCAGGATCGGGTCGCCGTTTTTGCTCTGGTAGAGGAGCTCCCCGTTCAAAGCCCTGGCTGTGATTGTGGCATTATAGTCTCCGGCAAGGATGCAGTAGAGGTGTCCCACTGTGCCGATGGTATGGGCGGCATCGATCTGTGCGACAAAGGGATACCAGCCGATCAGATCATAGGCAGCGGAATCAAACCACTCTTCATAGGTCATTTCCCCCTGAAAATAGGAGCCGATATAGGCAACGCCGAAAACCGCTCCGGCCTGGGTAATCTCCTCCCGGAGGGCGTCTATGGAAGTTCCCGCGTCGCTGGAAAATTCCTGTTCCGGAGGAGAAGGCTCTGTCGGCTCCGGAAGGGAAGATGGTGTTGGTTCCGTAAGGTTGCCGCCGAGAAAACTGGGGCTTGCCTGATCCGGTATGGAGGGAACCGCTTTCCCGGCACCGCAGGCGCACAGCGTAAAGAGCATAACCAGCACGAAAAGCAGTGGCACAGCTTTTTTCATCCCGTGCCCTCCTCTAGAATTTGCCGCTTCTGCCGCCGGAGTGGGTTTGGGCATTTTGGTTGCTCTGGATTTTGCGTCGTGTCTCGGTGCGGCGGGTGAACTGGTCGAACTGTTCCGTCAGGGCCAGCGTGCCGGCATAGTTGGCGGCACCTGCGTTTTTGTGGACGGTTTTCATCTGCCCCACCATACCGGCGCAGACTGCCGCGGCGATGGCAAGGGCGATGGCGCAGAAAATCAGGATCAGTGTTGCCGGACTTTTCTGTACCGGCTTTCCCGCTACCGCTTTTTCCAGATACCGGTCACATTCCCGGATATAATCTTCAAAGCCGCCGTTCCAGTCGTTATGCTCAAAGTTGTCCAGGAAAACCTCTTCCAGCAGTTCCAGGCCGAAGTCGCTGAAGGCGTAGACCGCCTGATCGCCGTAGCGGAACAGGGCGTAATCCCGCTCGGCCATACTCAGCAACAGCACAATGCCGTTGCGCTGCGCCCCTTCTCCCAGTGAATATTCGTGGTAGATCCCATAGGTAGCCTCATAAACTCCTGCGGGATCCACTTCCCGATAGTCATCCAGCGTTATAATGTAAACGCCCACGGCGTACTGATCTGTCACAGCCTGAGCCATCTGCTCCAGCTGCCGGATTTGTGCATCCTGCAAAAGCCCCGCACCGTCTGTGACGGAAGAGGACAGGGAACCGGAAGCCTGGGCGTATGCGTTGCCCGCAAACAGAGCCAGCATACACACAGCCAGCAAAAGGGATACGATTTTTCGTTTCATTCTGCGTCCCTCCTTATACCAGCAGCAGTGCCAGTGCCGTCCCCACCGCCATCAGCGGCAGGGCGATGCCCGCAAACCAGGCGGCCAATTTGCCCCGGCTCACCGGCAGGTCTCCCACCAGCTTGCCGGTCTGCCCGTTCATGGCGAACAGGTAATGCTTTCCGTTCCATTGTGTGGAGAGCATCCATACCGGCATCAGGGCATAGTGTATCTTCCCACGCTGAAGACGCACGTTCTTGCTTTCGCATACACAGGTGCCGTAGCCGGTGACGGTTCTTTCCAGGGCAGACACCAGTGCGTTTTCACAGCGCACATCCGCCCGGGCGCTGCTCTTCTCGGCGGAAACATCATATTTATCTGCCAAAAAGCCGGGGAGATACGCCATAGAGAAGGGTTTCAGCTCTGAATAATCAAAGGGTTCAATGGAGTCCATGTGCGCATCCGGCATCTTGCTGGATGCATCCACCGGAACCTTCTCAAAATCCATTCCACCGCCCCGGATGACCCGGAAATGATCTGTCTCTGTGATCTCGTAGTCCCCCTGTCTGTGGGTATGGGAGCGGGTTGCGTGGAAGGTCACATGCCCTTCCGCTTTGCCATCAAACATCCAGAATGGAACATAAACGCCTTGAATCTTCTGAATATGGTTCTCCTGTGTAAAGGCAGAGGGGAGCAGGCGTTTGCCCCGGTAATGGCGTTTGAGGGCATTGACCGCATCTTCCTTATTCAGCTTGAAGGGGATTACGTAGTCCGGCTTCAGTGTGCCGGTGAACTGCCCGGGTACGACGGTTGGATTGCCGCAGTAAGGGCAGGAGGTGGCGGCTGTGGAAGCATCGCAGATCAGTTCCGCGCCACAGCTGGGGCAGCAATAGGACTTCATTTCTCCGTTGTCCGTGCCCCATGTCTCGGTCAGTCCGGAGGTATCCCAGCCGGCTGTTTCGGCAGGAGCTTCTGCCGTGGCTGCCGCAGCCTGGGCGTTTTGCTCCGCATAGAGCGCTTCAATCTGCGCTACTTCATAGCTGGAACCGCAGTAATCGCATTCCAGCTTTCCGGATGCACCGGAAAAGTGCAGCGGCCCTGTACAGGCCGGGCACTGATAGTTGGTAACTTGTGTTGGCATAGAATCCCTCATTTCCCGAAAAAATTGGCTCCGCCCCGGGTGTGTTCTCCCCGGAGTGGCTTGCAAACCAGAGTTTTTTCCGGATACAAGCACACACGGGGAGAATACGTATTTCCGTATTGGGTGGCCAGGTCACAGACCCGTGTTCCGCCGGGTCAGACCGGAGAAAATCGATTTATGGACGGGGAGAGCCGCAGGATTCGCAGAACTTTCCGCCGTTCTGTGCGCCGCATGCGGGGCAGGTCCACGGGCCGCTGGCAGGAGCGGCAGCAGGCGCAGCAGCGGACGGCTGCTCACGCATTGCATGTACCGCCTGACAAATCTCGTCACCCATGTTGTAGTATTTGCGATACTCGGGATAATCCATGGGGTCAAAGCCGCCCCGCATGAAGTTGCTGCCTGTGCGCTTGAAGCTGCTTGTAAAGTTGCTTCCGGGCATGGGGGTCATTTCGACGTCGCTGCTGTTCAGACGGAGGCGCATTTCGTCAAAATAGGGGCTTCTGACCGAGATGATGATGTGAAAATTGTAGGAATATTCGTATCTTGGCGGGGTATAGGATACTTCCTTTCCATCGGGGCCTTCCTGCTTGAGCTCTGTGCGGTCTTCCTTAATATCCATCCGACAGCCGGTGACAGCGTCAAAGTCCAGAATGTCGGGGTTGGCCTCTTCCAGATCGTGTGCGCTGGTGACGGTCAGCCAGTGGTGCTGCTCATCCAGCAAAACCTTTGTGAATTCGCCCATGGAGCGTGTGGTGCAGAATTGCGCCGCACGGCCACGGTTTTCTTCACGGTATTGCAGCTGCTGCTTGATTTCCTCCACAGTGGAATGCCGCCGCTCCTCAAACCAGGGGGACAGCTTTTTGGCGCAGTTTTTGCACAGGTTGCCATCCTCCAGCTTCCGGTTGCCCAAAAG
>CAZCRO010000091.1:0-6825 GCA_964501115.1 uncultured Oscillospiraceae bacterium | reverse complement strand
TGTTCACAGCCTGGATGGATTCCATATCCAGGTGGTTGGTGGGCTGGTCCAGCAGCACCACGTTGGCACCGGAGAGCATCATCTTACTGAGCATGCAGCGGACCTTCTCACCACCGGACAGGACGTTGACGGGCTTGAATACATCGTCATTGCCGAAGAGCATCCGGCCCAGGAAACCACGGAGGTACACATCGTCCTTCTTGGCGGAGTACTGCCGCAGCCAGTCCACCAGCTCCATCTTATTGCCTTCAAAATACTCGGTGTTGTCCTTGGGCAGGTAGGAGCGGATGGTGGAGATGCCCCACTTGACGCTGCCTTCGTCCGGTTCCAGTTCCCCCATGAGGACCTTGAACAGAGCGGTCTGAGCCAGCTCGTTTTCGCCCACAAAGGCGATCTTGTCGGTGCGGTTGACGGAGAAGTAGACCTTGTCCAGCAGCTTCACGCCGTCCACGGTGACGGAGACATCCTTGACGGTGAGCACGTCCTTACCCAGCTCCCGCTCCTGCTGGAAGCCCACAAAGGGATACCGGCGGGTGGAGCAGGGCATTTCTTCCACAGTCAGCTTGTCCAGCAATTTGCGGCGGGCGGTAGCCTGCTTGGCCTTACTCTTGTTGGCGGAGAAACGCTGGATGAACAGCTGCAACTCTTCGATCTTTTCCTGATTCTTCTTGTTCTTGTTGCGGATCATGGCCTGAACCATCTGGGAGGATTCATACCAGAAGTCGTAGTTACCCACATACATCTTGATCTTGCCGTAGTCGATATCCACGGTGTGGGTGCAGACGGTGTTCAGGAAGTGACGGTCGTGGGACACGGCGATGACCATGCCGGGGAAGTCCAGCAGGAAGTCTTCCAGCCAGTTGATGGCTTCAATGTCCAGGTTGTTGGTGGGCTCGTCCAGCATAACAATGTCCGGATTGCCGAACAGTGCCTGTGCCAGCAGAACCTTCACTTTCAGACGGGGGTCTACGCTGCCCATCTGGTCGTAGTGCAGCTCGGTGCCGATGCCCAGACCCTGCAGCAGGCGGGAAGCATCGGATTCCGCTTCCCAGCCGCCCAGCTCGGCAAACTCTGCCTCCAGGTCGGCGGCACGCAGGCCGTCTTCATCGGAAAAGTCTTCCTTCTCATAGATGGCATCCTTTTCCTTCATAACATCGTACAGATGCTGGTTGCCCATGATAACGGTATCCAGTACGGTAAACTCGTCATAGGCGTTCTGGTTCTGCTTCAGCACGGATACCCGCTTGTCGGGGGCAACGGTTACGGAGCCAACGGTGGAGTCCAGATCCCCGGTGAGGATCCGAAGGAAGGTGGATTTGCCGGCGCCGTTGGCACCGATGATGCCATAGCAGTTGCCAGGCAGGAACTGCAGATCCACGTGCTGGAACAGCCACTGGCCGCCAAACTGCATACCCAGGTTGCTAACAGTAATCATGAAATGTCTCCTTGTGGTGTAATGTGTGATGTAGAATAGAGAAATACGTCCGGTTTATTGATTGGCAGCGGGCAAACATACCATGCGCCCGTTACCGCATACTCATACAGCTTAATATTACCACAGAATTGTAAATAAAGAAAGAACTTTTTTCCAGCCTCTTGCTTTTTTCCTGGAATGCGGTATAATATTAGCACTCGAATGAATAGAGTGCTAACGCACTCGGGAAAGGAAGCCAATATTATGGAAAAGAAACAGTTCAAAGCGGAGTCCCAGCGTCTGCTGGATCTGATGATCAACTCCATTTACACCCACCGGGAGATCTTCCTGCGGGAAATCATTTCCAACGCCTCCGATGCCATCGATAAGCTGGCCTATACCGCCCTCACCGATGACAAGGTCGGCATCAGCCGGGATGAATTTGCCATCACCATCACACGGGACAAGGAAAACCGTACCCTGACCGTATCGGACAACGGCATCGGTATGAGCCGGGAGGAGATGGAAGAAAACCTGGGCACCATTGCCAAGTCCGGTTCCCTGGGCTTCAAGCAGACCATGGAGAAGCAGGAGGACATTGACATCATCGGTCAGTTCGGCGTAGGCTTCTACTCTGCCTTTATGGTGGCCTCCAGTGTGACCGTTATTTCCAAGAAATACGGTTCCGATGTAGCCTATAAGTGGGTATCTGATGGTGCCGATGGATATACCATCGAGGAGGCACAGCGCCAGGGCCCCGGTACAGATGTGATCATGACCCTGAAGGCGGATACCGAAGAGGATACCTACAGCCAGTACCTGGAAGAGTACGAGCTGCGTAACCTGATTACCAAGTATTCGGACTATATCCGCTATCCCATCCGCATGGAGGTGGAGAAGTCCCGGAAGAAGGAGGATTCTCCCGAGGATAAGCCCGAGTATGAAAGCTATACCGAGGAAGAGACTCTGAACTCCATGATCCCCCTGTGGCAGAAGCCCAAGAAGGATGTGACCGAGGAGGAGTACAACAGCTTCTACCGGGAGAAATTCTACGATTATAACCCGCCCCTGCGGGTGATCCATTTCAGCGCAGAGGGTGCCGTATCCTTTAAGGCGCTGCTCTATATCCCCTCCAAGGCACCCTACGATTTCTATACCAAGGATTTCAAGCGGGGCTTGCAGCTGTATTCCAGCGGCGTGATGATTATGGAAAACTGCGAGGATCTGCTGCCGGAGCACTTCCGCTTCGTCCGTGGCGTGGTGGACAGCCAGGATCTCAGCCTGAACATCAGCCGGGAAATGCTGCAGCATAACCGCCAGCTGACCATCATTGCCCGGAACATCGAGAAGAAGATCAAGACCGAGCTGAAGGCAATGCTGGATAAGGAGCGGGAGAAGTACGAGGAATTCTACGCCGCCTTTGGCCGCCAGCTGAAGTACGGCACCGTGTCCGACTACGGCGCACACAAGGAAAGCTGCCAGGATCTGCTGCTGTTCTACAGCCACAAGCAGGGCAAGCTGATCTCCCTGAAGGAGTATGTGGATTCCATGGCCGAGGGGCAGGAGAAGATCTATTTCGCCCCCGGCGAAAGCAAGGAGCTGCTGGCAAAGCTGCCCCAGGTTTCCCTGCTGGACAGCAAGGGCTACGATACGCTGCTCTTCACCGAAGATGTGGATGAATTTGTGCCTCAGACGCTGATGAACTACCAGGAAAAGAGCTTCTGCAATGTGGCCACCGAGGATCTGGGCTTGCAGTCCGAGGAGGAGAAGAAGGAGGCAGAGGCACAGGCCGAGGAAATGAAGGGCTTCCTGACCTTCGTCAAGGAGAGCCTGGGCGAGCAGGTGAAGGAAGTTCGCCTGTCCAAAAATCTGGGTGCTTACCCGGTGGCCATGGTGCCGGATGCGGGAATGAGCTTTGAAATGGAGAAGTATATGAAGCGGGTGAACCCGGAGTTCAGCTTCCCCTCCGCCCGGATTCTGGAGGTCAACCCGGAGAACGAGACCATCCGCCAGGTGGTGGAAATGATGACGGCCGATCCCGTCCGTGCCAAGGACTATGCCCAGCTGCTGTGCTACCAGGCGCAGCTGATGGCACAGCTTCCCATTGAGGATCCCTATGCCTACACCGAACTGGTGTGCAAGCTGGTAAAGTAAAAAAATCTTCACACCGCCGCTCCCTGCTTTCTGGAAGCGGCGGTGCGTTCGTTGCAAAATAAAAGATGGAGGTAACGTTTATGGAACAGAAATTCATTGCCGCCTGGGAGCAGGCAAGAGAGCAGGCCAAGGCGCTGGGGGTGCGCATGCGCCCGGTGGAGCAGGCCAGGGCACTGGCTACGGCAAAGCATCTGCTTTCCGGCAACCGGTACAGCGACGGATTCGATGCACTGGCAGGGGCAAACCGGCTGGATTTGAGCCTGGAGGCTCTGGTGGTGGACAAGCGCTTCACAGGGCTGTTTACAGATGAGGAAGCAAACACTGCCCTGACAAGACTTCTGGAAAGCGGCTATTTTCTTTGAAATTCCATTGCGTTCCGAAGGAATTCATGGTATAGTAGAGCAAATACCCGCCGGAATACCCGGCAAACCCCTTTTTGGAGGAACCTATGAATACCCTGCTGCATATCTGCTGCGCGCCCTGTGCAAACCAATGCATCGAAGTGCTGCGTGGTGACCATTATGAAGTCACCGGATACTGGTATAATCCCAATATCCACCCCTTTACCGAGTATCGCTCCCGGAGAAACTGCCTGCGGGACTATGCCCAAACCATCCAGCTGCCCCTGATCGAGCGCAATGATTACGGCCTGCGCCCCTTTGTCCGGGCGGTGGCGGAGGATATTGGCAACCGCTGTGTCAAGTGCTACGAGATCCGCCTGTTCGATGCGGCCCGCCAGGCCAAAGAGGGGGGCTTCGACAGCTTTACCTCCTCTTTGTTCATCAGCCCCTATCAGAACCACGAGCTGATGCGGGAGGTTGCCCAGCGTGCGGCCGGTGAATATGGCGTGGAATTCCTGTACCGGGATTTCCGGCCCTATTTCCGTGCCGGCCAGGAGCGGGCCAGGGAGCTGGGCTTTTACATGCAGAAATACTGCGGCTGTGTTTTTTCAGAAGAGGAACGGTACCTGAAAAAAAGCAAGATCATTCCCTGAAACGCCTCCCGGTGTGGAGTGTGAGCTTTTTACGGTCTGCCGGAAAGAACGATTTGCTATATGAGAGAAAGAGGTCATCTATGAATCAAATGGAATTTTCTGTCCCCTGCCTGTTCGGCCTGGAGGGACTTGCCGGTGATGAACTGCGTCGGCTGGATATGCAAAATGTCCGGGTGGAAAACGGCCGGGTGCTGTTCTCCGGTGACGAGCGGGCGCTGGCAAAGGCCAATGTGTGCCTGCGCACCGGCGAGCGTGTGCTGATCGTCCTGGCGGACTTTAAGGCCACCACCTTCGAAGAGCTGTTTCAGGGAGTTTACCGCACCAATCTGGAGGATTACATTCCCCGGGACGGTGCCTTCCCCGTGAAGGGGCACTGCCTGAACAGCCAGCTAATGAGTGTGCCGGATTGCCAGGCCATTGTAAAGAAAGCGGCTTCCCGCCGCCTGGGGGAGAAGTACGGCGTGTCCTGGCTGCCGGAGACCGGAACCAAGTACCAGCTCCAGTTCTCCCTGATGAACGACCGGGTGCAGCTGTACCTGGATACTTCCGGCCCCGGCCTGCACAAGCGTGGCTACCGTGCCAACGGAAACGATGCCCCCCTGCGGGAGACACTGGCTGCGGCTATGGTGACCCTTACCCGCTACCGGGGACGGGAATTCCTGTGGGATCCCTTCTGCGGCAGTGGCACCATTCCCATTGAGGCGGCGATGATCGCCAAGAACAAGGCACCCGGTGCATTCCGCCGGTTCTCCGCCGAGGCATTTGCCTGGATGGAGCCGAAAATCTGGGGCGAGGTGCGGGCAGAGGCCAAGGATAAAGAATTCCATGGCAATTACCGTATCATGGGATCGGACAATGACCCCAAGTGCATTTCTCTGTCCATGGCCAACGCCCGCAAGGCCGGCCTGGGGGATCTGATCGATTTCCGGGATGGGGATGCCACCAAGATGAGCCTGCCCTGCGACGAGGGAATCCTGATTTGCAATCCCCCCTACGGTCAGCGGATGATGGAGCAGCAGAGCGCCCAGCGGCTGTACAACGCTCTGGGACGGCACCTGAAATACGCGGATGGGTGGAAAAAGTATATCATCACCTCCGAGCCGGAGTTTGAGCATTATTTTGCCAAGCGGGCGGATAAAAAGCGCAAGCTGTACAATGGCATGATTAAGTGCGACTACTACATGTACCTGGGCAACCAGAGAAAGAAGTAAGATGAAGCATCTGTTCCTGATAAACCCCGCCGCGGGAAGTCACGACCGGACAAAGGAATATACGGCGGCCATCCAACAGGCCTGTCGGGGGCTGGATTACCGGATTGAAGTTTCCGGGGCACCCGGAGAGTGTACCCGTCTGGCACGCCAGGCGGCGGAATCCGGAGAGGACTACCGCATTTACGCCTGCGGCGGAGATGGCACCCTCAACGAGGTGGCGGCAGGAGTCGCAGGGTATCCCAATGCGGCGGTGACGGTGTTCAGCGGCGGCAGCGGCAATGACTTTGTAAAGCTCTTCTCCCAGCCGGAGGCATTCCGGGATATTCACCGGCTGCTGGATGCCCAGGTGGCGGAGTTTGATATGATCCGCTGCAACGAAGATTTGGCGCTGAACATTTGCTCTGTAGGGCTGGATGCCCGCATTGGCACGGATGTGGCCAGCTATAAGCGGATTCCTCTGCTGCAGGGCTTCTGGGCGTATATCGCTTCCACGGTGGTGAATGTGATCCGGGGCATCGCCCGGCCGTTTGTGGTGGAGATTCAGGGCGAGCAGGTGCGTGGTGACATGACCATGGTCTGCGCCTGCAACGGCCGGTTTTACGGCGGCGGCTTCTGCCCCGTTCCGGAGGCGGATCCCACAGATGGTCTGATGGATGTGCTTCTGGTGAAAAAAGTGACCCGCCTGCAAGTGCCTGGTCTCATCGGCACCTACAAAGCCGGCCGCTACCGCCAGCTGCCCCAGTACATCACCCATTACAAAACAGACCGCTTCACCATCCATTCCCAGGAGCCAACCGCCATCAACCTGGATGGTGAGCTGCGCAAGGCGCAAACTGTGCAGCTGTCCATCGCCAAAGAAAAACTCCGCTTTTTCTACCCCAGGGGTCTGAGCTGGTAACCAAAGCGGCGTGTACCCTTTCAGACAGAGAAAAGAATCTTAAAAACCCCACCCTGCATTAGGTAGGTGCTCATAAAACAGTTTTAGACTGAAATTACAAAATGAGCATCTGTCAGGCAGGGTTGGTAAACGAAATAACGGGTATTCGGTGAAA
>CAZCRO010000090.1:0-7005 GCA_964501115.1 uncultured Oscillospiraceae bacterium | reverse complement strand
TTTTCTTCGCTCAAGTCCTGTTTGGGGCTTGACTTTTTATTTGCAGGCTTTCTTTTTATTGGGGTTTCCATTGCGAAAACCAAGTTTTTTCACTGTTCCCGGTTACTCCGATCGCTTTTCAGTCCCAGGGCAAACAGCAGCACCAGAACAACAATCAGTCCAAGGCCAAAGGGACGGGTGATCAGGTCTGTCAGATTATCCGCATACTGCATAAGCGCCCTACGCAGGGAAGCATCTGCTGTAGGACCGATAAGCAGGCCCAGAACGAAGGGGGCAATGGGATACTGGTACAACTTCATTCCATATCCAATAAGACCAAACAGTGCCAACTGAAGCAGTGCAAATGGCGTTCCCGTGGCACTGTATGCACCAATGGCACACAAAATCGCCACCAGGGGCATCAACAGGCTTTCCGGTACGGAAAGAATCTTAATTGCGGCCTTGGACATCAGGAAAGAAACAACACCCATCAGAGCTGCGGAAACAAACAGCAGCAGGCACAAACCGCACAGGAAGCCTGGGGTCTCAATCAGCAACGTTGGACCGGGTCTCAGATTCAGGATATACATAGCCGACAGGAAGATCGCGGCTGTAGAACTTCCGGGAATACCCAGAGCCATGGCAGGAATCAATGCGCCGGCAGAGCAGGCATTGTCCGCAACCTCTGCGGCAATGATCCCCTCCTCTGCGCCTTTTCCAAATTTTCCCTTATTTTTTGAGGACCGTCGGGCCAGGTCATAGGAGAACCAGCAGGCCGCGGACTCTCCGATGCCGGGGATAAAGCCAATCCACAGTCCCGCAAAAGTAGAACGGATGATGTTCCAGACATTCTTTTTCAGCACAGCGAAGTTAAGCACCGGGAAACCAGGATTTTCCACGGTCCGCTCCGGCTCGGGCTCCCGCAGCGTATACAACACCTCACCAATACCGAACAGTCCCAGCATAGCAATAACGCTGTCAAATCCACCCAGCATCTCCGTTCTGCCGAAGGTGAATCTGGACACGGACTGCACCGCGTCTGTACCGGCCAAAGACAGAATGCACCCGGCAAAGGCCGCAATCCAGCCACGGCGGCGACTTCCACCGGCGATGGAGCCACAGATGGTCAGGCCAAAAATGCAGAACAGGAAGGTCTCCCAATCACCGAATTTCAACGCAATTCCGGTGACAAAGGGTTGGATCAAAAAGATCAAAATGGTACCGCCCATAGTACCCACCACGGAGGCCACAACCGAGTAACCCACGGCCTCCCGTCCCCTTCCCTGCTTGGTCAGCGCATTGCCATCCATACAGGTGGCAGCCGCTGCCGGCGTTCCGGGAATGTTAATAAGACTGGCAGTAATACCGCCGGAGCCGCAGGAAGCTACAAAAATGCCTACCAGCAAGGCAATGCCCTGGGTATATTCCAGCCGAAACACGATTCCCAGGCACAGAGCCATACCCATGGTCGGTCCCAGTCCGGGAATAACCCCCACCACAAAGCCCAGCAAGACGCCGCCAGCAAGAAGCAGCCAGACAACGGGGTCCCCCAGGAAGGTTCCAATGGCCTGGGGAAGATATAACCACTCCGTAAACATGCTGTCCCTCCTTTACAGCAGCTGCAGATTCAGCGCGACAGGGATTACCACCAGGGAAATAATGGCATACACCGCCGTCAAAAGCAGCAAAAACTTCGGATTTTCTCCCTTATTCACCAAAAACAGCATGGCGCAAAGGTAGAACACCGTAGGCATCGCAAAGCCGATCCAGGAAGCCAGCACCAAGTATGTTATGGTCAGCAGCAAAACCAGCACAGAGCGCTTCGTTGCCCGGCCTTTGTCTGACGTTGCTTCCTTGCCACGAAGCAGGGCAATTGTCAAATCCACGCCCTGAATGGTAATGAGCAGCGACAGAACCAGTGGAACAAACTTTGCCTGAACCAGCAAATTCACATATCCCTCTACCTGGATGGGATTATTTCGGATTTTCAAAGACAGAATTCCGAACACCACACCCGCGAGAGTGACGATCAGCCCCTCCGCGCACTGGACAATTTTTTGATTTTTCATAAAAAGCCTCCAAAGCTGACAGAGGAATCATTCCGGCCAGGCCTGGGCAGCCTCCGCCCGCTGGTTTGCGGGATAGCTGAATTCCTGAATCCGGGGGATCTGGAATTGGGAAGGGTCTTTTGCTGCCATACCGATGTCATAGAGGCCCCAGGCATAAATGGATTCCAGGCGAGCGCACATTTCATCGCTCTCCTCCCCCGTGACGCAGGCAGGCTCCAAGCCCTTGGACTGACAGAAGTTCAGCCACTGCTCAGAAGCTACAGCCTGCTCAAAGGCATCCCGGATCTTGCTCACCGTTTCCGGCGGCGTATTCCGGGGCACCCGGAAGCCCCAATACAGCAGGTTCTCCAGGGATGACAACTGAGGATATTTTTCCAGCAAGGAGGGTGCCTGATATGCCCCGGAAACACAGGAAATTTCCAGTTTCTCCGGTGCGCAAACACCCAGAATACGGATATCACCGCTGATGGCCAGATCCATAATATCCGACAGACCGCACCAGGACCATTCCAATTCTCCCGCAACCACCTTCACGGCAGCCGCACGTCCACCATCGTAGGGGACAGATTTTCCGGACAACTCCAGAGTCTCCAGCATCAGCTGGCCTGTCAGCTGATTGATAGATCCCAGGCCCGAATTGCCCCATTTCATACTGGGCTCTTTTTCCATGGCGGAAAACAAGTCCTGCGCTGTTTCATAGGGGCTGCTGCCGGCTACGAACAGCACATAAGGAGAGGTTGCTGCATAAAAGCCGTAAAAATCCTCCCATCCCATATCCGCATAGTCCAATGTACGCCAACCAGAGACTGTGTGCGCCACATCCGCCAGCCAGGTATAGCCATTGTGGTCCGATGACAGGACCTGCTGACCGGCAATAGAGCCGGAGCCTCCGGTAACATTGGTAATATTGAAGGTTGTCCCCAGGGTATCGCTCATAATGGCGGCCAGCTGACGGTTGGCAGTATCTGCCGTACCACCGGCGGTATAGGCAACCTGAATGTCGATTTTTTTAGTGGGCCACTGATCCGGGCTCTCGGTTTTTCCACAGCCAACCAGAAGCATGCCCAGAATACACAGGGCCAAAATGCATTTTTTCATATTTTTCTCCTTTATAAAAAGCAGAGCAGTATCGGTATCCGGGTATTTTAGCATAGTCGGTCAAAACTGGCAACCGCACAAAAATGGAAAGACCGATAGGCTGGGTCCCCGAAGGTCCCAGCCTATAGTAGATTTCTTACAGGGCGTTGACCGCTACTTCAAGGCGGCGGGCAGCCTCCTCGACCGTTGCTCTGGGGCAGGCAATATTCATACGCATGAAGCCTTCGCCGCCAGGGCCAAAGGTGGAGCCGTCATTCAGGCCAAGCTTGGCCTTGTTGAACATAAAGTCCTTCAGCTCTTCCTGGGTCATGTTCAGATCCCGGCAATCCAGCCACATCAGGTAGGTTGCCTCAGGCTCTGCCAGCTTGATACGGGGGATATGCTCCCGGATGTAGTTCAGCAGGAAGTCCCGGTTACCCTGGAGGTACTCCATCAGTTCATCGGCATAGTAGTCGCACTTGGTATAGGCGGTGATAAAGCTGCTCATACCGAAAATGGTCCGGCCATAGTTCTTGTTGTTGACAATGGTAATCTGGATATTCTCCCGGATCTGGTCATTGGGAATGATGGCCGCACCGGTACGGAAGCCGGCAATGTTAAAGGTCTTGCTGGGGTTAATCAGCACCATGCAATTGTTGGCAAACTCCGGGCAGATGGAGCCAAAGGGGATGTGCTCATAGCCCTTGTAGGTCAGATCACAGTGGATCTCATCGGAGATGACCAGAACATTGTACTTCAGGCACAGTTCACCGATGCGGGTCAGTTCCTCCCGGGTAAACACACGCATGGCGGGGTTGTGGGGATTGCTCATGAAGAACAGCTTGGTGCGGGGATCCTTCAGCTTTGCCTCCAGATCCTCGAAGTTGATCTGGTATTTGCCATTCTCGTCCTGAACCAGCCGGTTTTCCAGCAGGGTCCGGCCATTGTTGCGAACGATGGCAGAGAAGGGAGGATACACAGGGGGCTGGATCACTACGGCGTCACCGGGGTAAGAGTAAGCCCGGATGGCATACATCAGGAAGGGCAGAACGCCGTTGGCGTACTTGACCCAGCGGGGATCCACGTCCCAGCCAAAACGAACCTTTTCCCAGCGCGCTGCGGCCTCTTCAAACTCGAAGGACTCCACGGGATAACCAAAGCAGGGATGCTTGGCACGCTCGATAATCACATCGGAAATCTCCTGGGGCACAGCGAAGTCTGTGTCCGCAATCCACATCGGGATTACGTCCTCGGGATAGCAGGCGGCCTCATACTTCTTGCACTCGGAAGCACGCCGGTCGATAATCTCGTCAAAATTATGTCTCATAGGGATTAAAACTCCTTACTTTATAAAAGGGATTGTTGCGGTATGTTTATATCAGATACCAAAGACACAGGCAGTGGCAATGAAGCAAACCACAACGCCAAAGAGCATGGGAACCATGTTCCGCTTGCACAGCACCATGGGCTCCACCTCAGCCATACCGGAAACAGCGATCATAGCGCCGCAGAAGGGAGAGAAGCAACGGCACAGGCCACCGGTCAGGTGCATGGGAACCAGCAGCAGACCATTGTGAGCGCCCAGAGTGGAAGCAATGCTGGTGCCCATGGGGCCAAAGGCATACCAGGGAGCATTGGAAGAACCGGTCAGCAGTGCGGTGCCGATCTGGATTGCGGACAGCGCAATGGCCACCAGAATGGCAGCGCCACCCAGCTCAGCGAGCATATTGGCCAACACATCGATGCCCTTCAGCTTCTTTACAGCTTCAGCAAAGACGGAAGCCACGGAGATCAGAACGATGATGTTGTTGAAGTAGTTGCCCATCCAAACCCAGGTGCGCTTCAGGTTGTCCTGGAGGCGGGCCATGTCCTTCTTGACAATCAGGTCAACGATGAAGAACAGGAAGAAGCAGATGATGTGGGCGGTGATCACGTCCATCTTCACGCCGTCGATGAAGGAGAACACAACAACCAGAGTCAGGGGAATCAGGGGGAAGATACCGTAGAAGGCAGGCACGCCCAGGTCGGCAATCTTCATGTCGGTGGTAGCCTCTTTGGGAATCACCAGACCGCCAAACTCCTTCTTGTCCATGTACTGGAACCAGAAGCCAAAGAAGATGCCCACGCAAACAATGATGATGGGTCCGATAAGGATTTCGTAGTTGGTGAACCACTCCATGGGAGTGCAGTTGAGGATGTCAGAAGCAGCAAAGATGCCGGTGGAGTCGTTGGGGCCCAGGTCCATGCCGCCGATGGCCACACAGACAGAGGCAGCGCTGATCTTGCTGACACCCATGCGGGTGAGGATGGGGTACATGGTTGCCATGAACAGCAGGCCCAGAGCGATCTGGCTGGTGATGAAGATCTTCAGCACAGCGCCGATCATGTAAACCATGGCCAGAACCACGTAGGGGTTCTTGATGGGCTTGAGCAGCTTGCTGGCGCCCAGAGCCAGAACATCAGCCGCCTTGGTGTGGTTCATCAGCATCACGTAGCCGCCAATCATCATCAGACGGATACCGGTGCCCTGAATGGTGCTGACAAACTTGGCACGAATCACATCGAACACGTCCAAAGCCAGGCTGCCGGTGCTGGAGCTGCCCAGAACCGACTCACCGGTGACGATGGTGGCGACGGCCAGGCCGATCACGCCCAAAAACAGGAAGGTCAGACGGGTGTCAACCTTCTTCAGGATCATTGTGACAGCCGCTGCGCACAATGCTACCGTGAGAATAACGTACAGGAAATCCATAGTGTTCCTCCTAAAGTATATTTGACATATGTCATTCGTCATACGTCTTATGCATAGACTTTAGCATAATATGTCTATTTTCGCAATATCGCATCCTTCACAATTTCTTCATATAATTTTTGTTGAAAACGTCCGAACTATAAGACGTATTATGTCTAACCGTCTTTTTATGGGGAATTCCGGAGCACTTTATCGAGCAGAAAGGTATAACGTCATCCCAATTTCATTGACTTTTTTCCTTCACGGCGCTATAATACAACGTATATGGAATTTGATCGCTGTTTTTTAGGGGGTCTTTTCCCAAAAAGGAAGGGTGGAATCGTTTTTATGGCATCGCATGAGACCTTATCAACCATGGTCGCAGAAAAAATTGAAAAGCAGATTATTTGCGGAAACTGGAAAATCGACAGCCAGATTCCCACGGAGCAGGAACTGATGCAGACCTTCGACGTCAGCCGTATCACCATTCGGGAGGCTATCAAGATTCTGGTATCGCAGGATGTTTTGGAAATTCGCCGGGGCTGCGGCACCTTTGTCAGCACCATGCCCGGCCTGTCCACAGATCCTCTCGGCCTGCGGTTTATTCAAAGCGACGACATTGTCAGCTGTCTTTTTGAGGCCAGGCAGATCCTGGAACCCAACATTTGCCGTCTTGCAGCGCTCCGGGCAGAGGACGAGGATCTGGCTCTGCTGGAAAAACTGGCACGGGACATTGATGACCTGGACCTGCAGCTGCACGGAAAGGACACTTCTCCGGAAACCATCCAGGCCATTACGGAAAAGGATGTGGCCTTCCACACCTTTCTGTGCCGCATGAGCAAAAATCCGGTTTTTGAGCGAATGCTGCCTGTTGTCATCCGTTCTGTGCGCTACTCCTATTCCCTGCTGATCCCCCGAATTGAGGCGGGCCCCCGTGTCTCCATCCACTACGCCATTTATGAGGCTGTGCGGGACCGGAACGGTGAGGAGGCCTATCGGCTTATGACCCAGCACTTGCGCAACAGCCGGGAAGGATTTCAGGAGGCTTTGGACCGGGAGGAGTCTCAGGCCTGAGTTACATACGATACAGCAATCCCCCGCAGTTCAGTGTGAACTGCGGGGGATCAGTCTGTCAAAGAACCCCTGTTT
>CAZCRO010000089.1:0-7087 GCA_964501115.1 uncultured Oscillospiraceae bacterium | reverse complement strand
CTGTATACTGGAAGATGTTTCCGACTGCATCATAAGTATAGCCAAAATTCAAGCTATTTGCAAGTCCAGAATCTTCTGCTCAGGTTCACTTCCTTGATTTATTGGTCTTCACCCTATAAGAGGGATTTCAGATCGTGGAGCGCTAAAAGGGCTGCTGCAAAATTGAATTTTGCAACAGCCCCATTTTTATGCCTGCATGCTGCACCGGAACAGGTAGGTTCCATGGGGCTGCACACGGAAGCGGATGCTGTGGGCATCTGCCTCTATCCAGGAAAGCGTATTCCCCAGTAAATCCACGCCACTTTCCGGGGTTTTCCCCCCCACGGCGCCAAGGGGCAAACGAATGTCATGCTCTGCCTCACTTTTGGAAACCACGCCGACGATTATATCATTCTGCCAGAACCGGGCAATGGCAAATGTATCCCCCTTGGCATAGAGGAAGTGCATACCGCCCTCCGACAACGCTTTGTGCTCCTTCTTCAAGCGGCACATGGTCTTATAAAGTGTATACTTCTCCCCTTTTGTAAAATCCTTGCTCCAGGGCATCGGGTAGCGGCATCCCTCGTTGGTACCCAGAGTACCATCAATATCCGCCTCGTCACCATAGTAGATGGACGGAGCACCGGTAAGCAGGAACTGGAACAAAACCGCTCCACGGAAGTCCGCCATGGATATTGCGGGATTATTATGGAAGCGGCTGGCATCATGGCTATCGAACAAATTGAACTGATTCTGCCACAAGGCATAGGGCATCCGAGCCAAATGCTGCATAACCCTCCGGCGAAGATCCTCCGCAGTCATGCCGCACTTCACCCGGGCAAGCGCTTCATGGCGCAGGGACATAAGATCCGGTTCTCCAAAGAACTGCCGGATTGCCCGGCCGCAGCCATAGTAATTCATGGGCGAATCCCATTCGTCGCCCTGCAAATACTGCGCACAATCGCCCCAGTCCTCTGCCAGAATGTACGCTTGGGGATTCTCCTGACGGATAGCCTGACGAATTTCCGGCCACAGTGTGTGAGGCAGCTGTACCAGGCCATTGCGGGCAAACACATCCGCTACATCAAACCGCCAGCCATCAATGGCATAGGGGGGCTTGAGCCACTTGCGCAGAACGGAATTTTCTCCCCGGTAGACAATCTCCCGAAGGGAATCGGAGGTATAATTCAAGGTGGGCAGTGTTTCCAAATTCCACCAACCATGATAGGTATTGTCCTTCCCAAAGAAATAGTAGCTGCGCTCCGGAGAATCGGGATTATTATAGCCGCCCTCCGATTTGGGGAAATACTCCCCATCCCGGTTGAACCAACGGTGTGCAGTTCCGGTATGGTTTATGGAAATATCCAGGATCAGCTTCATCCCGTTTTCATGCAGGGCTTTGCTCAAATTCTCCAATGCTTCATCTCCACCGAAATGAGGATCCACATGGAAATAGTCCAGACAGTCGTATTTATGCACGGAGGGCGCATAGAAAATCGGATTCAGGTACAGGGCAGTAACACCCAGCTCCTTGAGATATGGAATTTTCTTCTGAATACCCTGCAAATCGCCGCCGTAAAAATCCAGGCAATGGCCATGGGCATAGTCCAGGGGTGTATCCTCCCAATTTTCCATATGAATGGTGGGACAGCCATCCTGGCTGTATTCCCCGGAAGACACATCGTTGGCAGGTTCTCCATTGCAGAAGCGTTCCGGGAAAATCTGATAAAAGACAGCATCCTTCACCCATGCAGGCTGCACATAGTCCGCCACCAGCTGAAAATCATAGCTGTGCTCCGGCAGGCAGGTGGAAACCTCCTTCTGGGTATAATAATAGATCTGATCCTTACAAAGAAGATAAAAATGGTACTGCATTCGTTTTTCTTCCATGCGCATCTGACACTGCCAGTAGGTAAAACCATTGACGGTTTCCGCCTTTTGCATATCAATGAACGTATCACATCCATTGGGAATACAGCGCAGAACCACCAGCTCTACAGGCGCATCAGCATACATGCGCAGACGAATGGTTACTGTTTCGTACAGCTTAGGGGCAGGGTTCGACACAAAGGCCGCGCTGCCGTCTGTGTATACACTTTCCAACCACTGTTCCATATTTACATCCATCCTTTTTCTTGAATGATAGTCTATTCTACACACAAAGATGCAAATGTGCAAGAGGTAATTGCAGAAAACATCCCGGATGACAATCCATCATCCGGGATGTTTCGTATCTTATATCACTTTTCTGGAGAGGCACCATCCTGGGATTGAGGTTCAGAAGGAACCAAATCCGGTTCTGTTTGCTCCGGCTGTTCCGTCTGCGTCTGAGGTTGGGTCTCCTCTTCCGGGACAGCTTCCTCTGTCTGCTCAGGCGGAGTCTCCTCCGTTGTCTCCGGAATTTCTTCCTCTGCCTCCAAGTCATCTGCTTTATCATTGGGATAGCAGAAGATATGTCCGCCAATCCTTCCCCATACATGATCGGTAGTACGAACGGTTCCATAGAACATAACATCTATCGGAAGCACATAGGGGCCATACAGCGCACGGTCAATGGCTTCGTACTGGGTTTGGCTGGGCTTGGCTGCCCGCAGCAGTTCTCTGGGAACAAACTGCGCTTCATCATACACCAGCGACACCAGATCCGAACCAAAACGGCCGGACACATAACGATTGAGAATGACTTCCGCAATTGCCTGCTGGCCTTCCGGCTTCTCTCCTCTGGATTCCACCCACACCAAGCGAGCAATCGCATCAATCTCGTCCTGGGTCAGCTGAATACCGGTATAGCGGGGTTCCACATACGGGCGCACAGGCTCTTCGTAGATCTTCGGCTCCTCCGGCATCCGCTTGGGATCGAACACCCAGGCTCCATCAAAGCCCCAGCAGATTTCCTCTTCTGTGAAGCCGTTTTCAAACCCATCCTTCAAGCGCCAACTATCCCGGTTCTTCTGGGAAGGATCGTATACCTCCAAAAGACCATCTTCATTGAAGCCCTTAATCAGAATGAAGTGCTGGGCAGTGGTAAACAGGGATTTGCTGTTCATCAGCTGGATGACGAGTTTTCCGCTGCGCAAGGCTTCCAGAACCATAGGATAGTTCTCCACCTCGTAATAATACAGTCCCAGCTGGTCTGCCGCATTGGTAAAGCGCTCCAGATTGGTGCCGATATAGCCGCCAAAATACCTTGCCAGCTCATCCGGATAATACTGGTGGCCAGTCATATAGGTAGCAACAGAGGCCAGACACACAATGCCACAGCCATTATTGGCAATGGTACCGGAGGCATACATTACATCCGCATAATCCTCCAGAATATAGTCCGGGAAGAACCGTTCCTGGGTCTGGGTCTCAGATGCAGAACTCTCTTCCGCCGGATCCTCCTGGGCGGCAAAAACCGTAGTCGCTGCCACCTGGGTCACCATCCCCAAGGCAAGGAGCAGCCCCAGCAGGCGTTTTCCATATTTTTTTGCTTTTGATACAACCATAGTAAACTCCCGTAATGGAATTCTTCGGGCATCGGGCAGAAACACGACGCCTGTATACTTTCGCCTATTATAACATCGAACGATAAGTTTTGCAACTACAAATCGAGAATTACATATTAAGATTTTTTAAATCCTTCTGGCCAGCTTCTCCGAGTACTCCGCACGGAACTGCTGGAAGGTTCCCTCGTCCAGCGCCTGGCGGATACGCTCCATCAGCTTATTATAGAAATAGAGGTTGTGCATGACGCACAGACGCATAGCCAGCATCTCTTCTGCCACAAACAGATGACGGATATATGCCCGGGAATAACGGCGGCACACCGGACAATCGCAATGGGCATCAATGGGTCGCTCGTCCAGCTGATACTTGGCGTTTTTCAGGTTAATAGCACCCTCCCAGGTATTCAGACGGGCATGCCGGGCATTGCGGGCAGGCATAACGCAATCGAAGAAGTCCACGCCCCGGGCTACGCCCTCAATGATATTGGTAGGCGTACCCACGCCCATCAGATAGCGGGTTTTCTCCGCAGGCATGTACGGCTCCACCGCTTCAATAATATCGTACATCTCCTCTGCGGTCTCGCCTACAGCCAGGCCGCCGATAGCATAGCCGGGCAGATCCAGATCCGCAATGCGCTTCATATGGTCGATACGAATATCGGCATAGGTACCGCCCTGGTTAATGCCCCAAAGCATCTGCTGCTTATTCACGGTATCCGGCAGAGCATTGAGCCGGGCATTTTCCGCTTTGCAGCGCTGGAGCCAGCGGTAGGTACGATCCACACTCTTCTGCACATACTCCCGGGGAGAAGGATTTTCAATGCACTCATCAAACGCCATGCAAATATCACTGCCCAGATTGGATTGAATCTGCATACTCTCTTCCGGCCCCATAAAAATCTTGCGTCCATCAATGTGTGAAGAGAAATATACACCCTCTTCTTTGATCTTCCGCAAAGAGGACAGGCTGAACACCTGGAATCCACCGGAATCTGTAAGGATAGGGCCATCCCAGGTCATAAACTTGTGCAGGCCGCCCATCTGGCGTACTACTTTGTCTGTAGGCCGCAGGTGCAGATGGTAAGTATTGCTCAACTCTACCTGACAACCAATATTTTTCAGATCCTCCGCACTGAGGGCGCCTTTGATTGCACCCTGGGTGCCGACATTCATAAATACAGGTGTCTGCACCGTTCCATGGGCACAGGTAAATTCGCCCCGGCGGGCCTTTCCTTCTGTTTTCTTTAATTCAAACATAGTTTCCCTCAAATTCTGTTATTTTCTGTTTCCGATACCGTCTGCCAGGAACATGGCATCCCCAAAGGAAAAGAACCGATATTTTTCCTGAACAGCGGTTTTATAAGCATTCAGCACATGATCTTTCCCCGCAAACGCAGAAACCAGCATAACCAGCGTACTTTCCGGCAGGTGGAAATTGGTAATCAATGCATCCATGGCTTTAAATTCATAGCCGGGATATATGAAAATTTCTGTCCACTTGGACTTGGCTTCGAAACTGCCGTCGTCATTGACCAGGGATTCCAGAGTACGGCAGGATGTTGTTCCGACACAAACAATACGGCCGCCGGAAGCTTTTGTCTCGTTCAGGATTCGGGCAGTTTCTTCATTCATCATGCACAGCTCACTATGCATATGATGTTCCAGAATATCCTCTGCCTTGACAGGGCGGAAGGTTCCCAGACCCACATGCAAAGTGACAAAAGCGGTTTTTACACCCTTCTCCCGAATTTTCTCCAGCAGCTCATTGGTAAAATGCAATCCCGCAGTCGGTGCGGCAGCGGAGCCGGGTTCTTTGTTGTAAACCGTCTGATAGCGCTCCTGATCCTGCAATTCTTCTTTGATATAAGGCGGCAGGGGCATCTTTCCCAGATGCTCCAAAACCTCCAGAAAAATACCATCGTAGTGGAACTCAACCACACGGTTTCCGGTTTCCTGCACCTCTTTCACAGTGGCCGTCAGCTCTCCGCTTCCGAAAATCACTTCGCCACCCACCTGCATTTTCTTTCCGGGTTTGCACAGACACTCCCAGCACTTATTGCCCAAATCCCGCAGCAGCAGCACCTCTACCGCACCGCCGGTGGGACGATGTCCCAGAAGTCTGGCGGGCAACACACGGGAATCGTTCATTACCAGACAATCCCCCGGATTCAAATAATCCAGGATGTCATAAAAATGCTTATGGGCAATCTCCCCGGTGGTTCTGTCCAGCGTCATCAACCGGGAAGTATCCCGCTTCTCCAATGGGGTCTGGGCAATCAGCTCTTCCGGCAGATCATAGTAAAAATCATGGGTTTTCAAAGGTATGATGCCTCCATAGGTATAGTGAGTTTATTTTAAGTATTATACTCCATTCTCCCCACTTTTGCAACTGGCAAAAGGCAACTTCCCAGCATAGACTGCAAGGGAGGTAATAAGCTTATGAATCATCTGTTCTTTACCGGCACCGCTACCGCACTGGTAACACCTTTTTTAAACGACCAAATCAACTATCCCCTGCTGCAACGACTGCTGCAGCGGCAATGGCAAGCCGGGATAAAAGCCGCAGTGATATGCGGCACCACCGGAGAATCCGCTACACTTACAGACAGCGAAAAGCTGGCACTGTTTCGCTTTTCCAAAGCCAACACCCCGGAAGGAATGGCCATCATCGCCGGAACCGGATCCAACTCTACTGCCCATGCCCTGCGTCTGAGCATGGCCGCAGAGCAGGCCGGAGCTGATGCGCTGCTGGTGGTAAGTCCTTATTACAACAAGGCAACTTCCCAGGGATTGATTGACCACTATGCAGCCATTGCCGAAAGTGTACATATCCCGGTAATCCTGTACAATGTTCCCAGCCGCACGGGAGTAGATATAAGCGTGGATGTTTACAAGGAGCTGTCCCGGATTCCCAATATCGCAGGCGTGAAAGAAGCTTCTGCGGATATACGCAAAATTGCCAAAATCCGCCAACACTGCCCGGATCATTTCGCCATTTGGAGTGGGAATGATGACCTGGCTGTACCCGCCATCGCACTGGGCGCCGCCGGACTGATCTCCGTGGTTGCCAATATTGAGCCGGAGCAAACCGCCGCCATGGTAGATGCCGCACTGGACTCAGACGCAGACACCGCCTGCACCCTGCACCAAAAACTCCTGCCGCTGATGGAAAGCTGCTTTCTAGAGGTAAATCCAATCCCTGTAAAGGCTGCCATGAAGTTCATTGGCTACGACTGTGGTATGTGCCGGATGCCGCTGAGCGCAGCAAGTCCCAAAACATTGGAATCTCTGAAACACAGCCTGGAATATTTGAGGTAACACCACACCGGAAATTGGGCGCTGCCTGCAAAAAGTTATCTGAACGTTGAACAGGCCGTCCGGCGCTGAAATATCCAGATGGTTTTGTTCAGCCTTTGCCCTCTCAGTCGGCTTTGCCGCCAGCTCTTCCAACGGGAGAGCCAAGTGGCGTATCACCCAACAATGTATGCAATTTTCATTTCGCCGGGCTTTTGAAGCACATTCGAAAATAAATACGCACATACCTATACACTTGCCTTAAACATATAGGGGCGCGTTGCAAAATGCGCCGAAAAGGAAAACCACATCAACCAACCTCAAAA
>CAZCRO010000088.1:0-7424 GCA_964501115.1 uncultured Oscillospiraceae bacterium | reverse complement strand
TTATACCATACCTGGGGCAGGTATGGTAGTGCAGATTAAATCAGAGTTTCCCTAGCATTTTTCCATTGCCAAGAGCCGACACCATGGTATAATGGAAGCAAACTCCCCCTCGGGGAACAACAGGAGGAACACTATGGATACCATGCTCGGCGTAATGCTGGACTGCTCCCGCAATGCGGTGATGAAGGTGCAAACCGTCAAGAATTATGCGGACCTGCTGGCAAAAATGGGCTATAACACCCTGATGCTCTACACGGAGGACACCTACGAGGTGGATCATCAGCCCTATTTCGGCCATCAGCGCGGCCGCTATACAAAGGCAGAACTGAAAGAAATGGATGATTACTGCTTCAGCAAAGGGATTACCCTGATTCCCTGCATCCAGACCCTGGCCCATCTGAACTGCATCTTCAAATGGATCGGCGTTTATGATGACATCCGGGACACTGCCGACATTCTCCTTGCCGATGATGAGGGCACCTATCGGCTGCTGGAGGATATCTTCGCCACATTGGCCCAGTGTTTCCGCAGCCGCCGGGTTCATATTGGCATGGATGAGGCATACCTGGTGGGCATGGGAAAATATCTCCAGAAGCACGGCTTCCAGGACCGGTTTGATGTGATCAATGCCCACTTGCACAAGGTTTGCCAGATTGCAGAGCGTTATGGCTTCCGGCCCATGCTCTGGAGCGATATGTTCTGCAAGCTGGCTTTGAACTCTGAAGATTACTACCAGGCCGCAGCCGATTCTGCTGCCATTACCACCCGGGCCAGCCTGCCGGAAAATGTGGATCTGGTGTACTGGGATTATTACTCCACCGACTATCAGCGCTATCAGAATATGATCCGCACCAACCAGCTCTTTGGCAAGCCTGTTGTTTTCGCCGGCGGTGCCTGGACCTGGAAGGGCATGGCACCTGACAACGGCTTCAGTATGGTAGCCACCCGGGAAGCGCTGCGTGCCTGCCG
This sequence comes from uncultured Oscillospiraceae bacterium, assembly GCA_964501115.1. Classification (GTDB taxonomy): domain Bacteria; phylum Bacillota; class Clostridia; order Oscillospirales; family Oscillospiraceae; genus Faecousia. The sequence continues at coordinate 6,455 of CAZCRO010000088.1, read as the reverse complement.
GGACTGCGGCGTGGATCAGATTCTGATGACTGTATGGGGGGACGATGGGGACGAATGCTCCAAATATGCTGTGGCCCCGGCATTGCTGTATGCCGCCATGGCCGTTCACGGCGAACCGGAGCCCCAGGCATTCCGGGACCGGTTCCAGCAGCTGATGGGCGTTGCCTATGATGACTGGATGCTCCTGGACAAGCTGCTTCTCCCGGACTCTGGGGGACATATCAACGATGCCAGTAAATATCTCATTTATAACGATGTCTTCACGGGCTTGCTGGACCACCGGTGCGCACCGGAGGATGGAGACTACTACGCCCAGCTGGCCCGGCAGATTCGGGCGATTCCGGAAACCGGGGAATACGGTTATCTGTTCCGCAAATACGAAGCGCTGTGCGATCTGCTGTCCGTAAAGGCCACCCTGGGTCTGGAAACCCGGAAAGCCTATCAGTCCGGAGACCGGCAGGCGCTGCAGGCCCTGGTGGAGCAGCGGTATCCCCTGGCCATAGAGAAAATGGAAATCTTCCACCAGGTCTTCCAGGAGGAGTGGTTCCGGGAGAACAAGCCCCACGGCTTTGATATCCAGGATATCCGCCTGGGCGGTGCGCTCCAGCGGCTGAAAAGCTGCCGCAAGCGTCTGCAGCAGTATTTGTCCGGCCAGGTTAGTGTCATCGAAGAACTGGAAGAACCCCAGCTTCCCAACGATATCGGTACTCTCTGGTGGGCCCGGCTGATTTCCCCCAATAATGTGTCTATGTTCTATTAAAAATCCCGTGCGGGTTGCTTTGGGCAACCCGCACGGGTCTCTTTTTTATATTTTGCTTATTGCAATGCCTCCAGCAGAAGCCTTTTTCCCTGCTCGTAGTCCTCCCAACTGTGAGAGCAGATTTCATCGGGAGGAAGGATTTCCTTTCCGGTATAAATTTTCCGGGGGTCAGAGCACCGGCTCAGCAATGTATATACTTTGCCGACAATATCGGACAAGCCGCGTTTTTGGGCCTCCTGTATCAGGCAAAAATCCTCAATTCCCCGCTTCAGCTGCTGATATCGCAGAGACAGCAGCGGGCGGCCGTTGGCACCGGGGTACACAAAATTCAATTCTCCTGCCGGGAAAGGACCGTAGCGAATGTCCTTTCTTGGGTCTTTGGGCCAAACAGTATAATTCCATCGCAAAAATCCCTGGTAGCCTAGCAAGGCGGTGAGGGTGCCCATATACCGGGTTTCCAGCAGGTCACTCCGCAAAAAATTATTGAAGGTTTGCGGCCAGCAGCACAGGTACCAAACGAAGTCCTCCTGTGGATTTGCTTCCATTGCCTGCTTCAATGCGTCAAACTCATTGCTGACACATTCCAGACAGGGAGCAAACGCATCCACCTGGTCGCAGAACTGTTTCACAAAATCCGCATGGTTGATCGCTGCTTTCATGCGAAGACGGGGCTCTATGGTACGCAGCCGCTCCAATCTGCTCCGGTAACACACAGGGTCCACAGGCTCATCCGCTGCCACGCGTACCTTATCCAGGATTCCCATTTCCGCAAAGTGGTGGCAGAGCAGACGAATATATTCTTCAATCTCCGCCCCACTGCGCAGGTAGGTATACCGTCCCGATGTTCTGTCATAGCAACGCACGCGGATGTTGTCGTTATAGTCCTCGGCCAAAGGTCCAAAGCCATCCTCCGGGTTGCCCCAAACCGACACCAAGCCGAACACCTCTATTTCCCTGGAGATTCCATAGTTCGCACAAAGCTGAATATACCGATCCATAGGAGAAAAATCGCACTGCAGAGCACCATTCTCCAGGCGCTCCACCGGAATCATAGAGTATTCAAAAAGGTTGCTGTCCCATTCCTGGGCCTGATAGCAACTCTGTCCTGCCCAGGGTACCTCGGACACCACTACGGTGACGCTTTTCTGTCCCAGCTGTGCCAAGGACTGGACGTATCCCTCCAGCACCTGAAAATGGGCATCGCTCCAGAGGGTCACATCATGCTTGCGGGCAATATTGCTCAAATGCTGCCACAGATCCAGCAGAAAACCATCTTTTCCCGGCAGTACCACATCCTGGACTGTGATCTCCACAGTCAGCTGCTGCTCCAGCGTTTCCTCTGAAAACAGGTTGCTGGAATAAACCTCCAGCGTTACGGGATACGTTCCCGGGACTGTATCCTCCGGGATGGGGATAGACACATAGAAGCTGTGGTATGCGCCCCCCTCCAGTTCTACCACATCCGTCACCAGCAAAGGGTCTGCCCGCAGAATTCCCTCATCATCGAGCAGCATGCCAATGTCCTGCACCGTCACCGGGAAGATACCCTTGCTGCCGATACGCAGATTTTTTCGGGACAGCTGCACACTGAACCAGGGGGCCTGGGTCAACAGGACCGCCACCGGCACATCACTGTGTACAAGAAGCTGCACCCCGCAGCAGTCTCCCCTGGCAGTACACAGGGCCATATGCGTCACCGGGGACTGGGGATAGGTCAGCGCCGTGCCATCCGCTCTCAGGCTCAGCTTAAAGCTCTCCGGAGCCAGAAAAATCGATATTATTTTCATCGCCTCATTTCCGTTTGTTTCCCAAGAAAAAAGGCTTCTGGGTCGCAGATGCAACCGCAGAAGCCCATTTTCGCTTATTTTATTTATCCCAGCGGGATATTCTCTTTAGTAACCCAGCTTATCTGCCTCCGCATTGACCTGAGCAATCACATCCTCCAAGCCATTGCGCTTATAGGCATCCATGATTTCGGCCCACATCTCCTCCACAGGCCGGTCGCCAGTCATCATGGTCAGCATGTCCGTGGTCAGATCCACACCGAAACCGGTGTTCAGGGAGTTGAACAACTGTGTATAGCGGTAATCATACTCCGGAATGTCAAAGGTTCTGGCCTTGGCCACACGCTCCTGCTCCCGGGCAAACATGACAGCATAGGCTTCATCCTCGGACCACAGGGGGAAGAAGCTCTCGTCCATCATGCCGGCTCTCCAGCAGACCAGGTCATGCCACACGCCGATGGAGGGATAGGTGTCCTGGGGGTTGCCGTTGAGGTAACGGTAAACGCCATCCTCACCCTTCTCGTAGGTCACACCCTCAATACCCAGACGGGACAGAAGGACGCCTTCTTCGGTAAGCAGGTAGTCAAAGATCTGCAGAATACGATCCATCTTCTGGTCATCCACCTTGGAGGAAATGCAAGTTTCGCTCCAGGCGTATGCCCATACCCAGTGGTACAGGTTGCCATCGGCAGAGGGCATGAAGTCCAGGCAACGAACATCCTCCAGATAGTCGCCACCATTGACTTCTTCCCAATACTGGCCCACGTCACCGTAGGAACCGCAATAGCCGTTAGCCATCAGCGCAGCGGCCTGACCGTTCAGGAACTTGGAGTAACCTGTATCATAGGAAGCCAGCGCAAAGTCGGGCTCAATGGTGCCTTCCTCGTACATATCCCGGATCAGGTTCCACACAGGCAGCATATTGTCGCCCAGGTTTTCGCCGGAGAAGTAAGCGGGAACGTAGGTTCCGTCGCCATTGTCCACCCAGTAGAAGCTGGAGCCGGACTGCGTGGCCAGGGGGTTGTTGTAGGAGAAGAAAATACCCACAGGCAGGTCGGTAAATGTGGTGGTCATGCCCTGAATGTTCTTTCCCTCGGGGTCGGCCTTAATGATGGCCTGAATCATTTCCCGGAACTCCTCCCAGTTGGTGGGTTCCTCGGTGATGCCGGCAGCCTGTGCCAGGTCCCAGCGGTAGACGATGGAACGGTCACGGACCACTTCTGCCTGCTCCAGATAAGTCTGGCGGAAGATAGCGTAGACATCACCATTCACCTTGCAGGTGTCGGTCATCGGGCTGTCCATATACTTTTCCAGAGAGGGGTAGGCGGACAGGTCCTCGGGCAGTGCCCGCAGCAGGCCCTGATTGGCCCAATCCAGGAAGGAGGTGCTGTTACGCACATCCGCTGCGAACAGGTCCGGCAGGGAATCGGAGGAAGCCCACAGCTGCAGCTTCTGGTAGTAATCCTCCCAGGTCATATTCACAGGGACAAAGGTAACATTGAACTTTTCCTCGATTGTCTTCTGGATTTCATCATTGACCAGAGCGTTCTCGGAATCCCAGTAGCCGATCGTAATCTCCAGATGCTCGGCATTTCTGTCCTGGGCGGGGGTGCTTGCGGCGGGGCTATCCGTTTTGGGTTGGGTCTCGACGGGTTTTGTGCTGCCACATCCGGCGAACAGGGACACCAGAATGAGGGCACACAGCACGATGCTCATGATTTTCTTTGCCATTTGTTTTCCTCCTTAGTTATAAACCACGCACAAATACTGCTTATTCCTTAACGCTTCCCACCATGACGCCTTTGACAAAGTGTTTCTGTACAAAGGGATAGATGCAAAGCACCGGGAATGTGGTGACGACGATTGCCGCCATCTGCACAGCCTGTGCGCTGATTTTCTTGTTTTGAGACAGCACGCTCATTGCCGCGGATGTGATATTGCTGCTGGAGCTGATCAAAACATTCCGCAGATAGATCTGCAGGGGATTCAGTGCCGTCTTGTTGATGTAGATCATAGCCGTATTCCACTCATTCCACCGTTCTACCGCATAGAACAGGGCAAAGGTTGCCATAAAGGGCATGGAAATGGGGATTACTACCTTGACCAGGGTTGTCCACTCGTTGGCTCCGTCGATCCGTGCAGCATCCAGAAGGCTCTGCGGCAGGGAAGCGAAGTAGTTTTTCATAATGATCAAGTAGTAGGTGTTGATGGCGCAGGGAAGAATCATCACCCAGATACTGTTGACCAGATGCAAAGACTTGTTGATCAGGTAGGTCGGGATCAGGCCGCCGCCAAACAGCATGGTAAATAAAACCATGGTCAGCAAAGCATTTCTGCCAAGAAGTGTTTTTTTCGACAGCACATAGGCGCCGATCACGGACATCAGCATATTCACACTGGTACCCACCACCGTGACAAACAGGCTCACACCCAAAGCATTGAAGAATGCCTTGTCCATAAAGATGGCCTTGTAGCCGGTCAAGTCAAAGGTGTAGGGCAGCACATAGGGAATATGGCTGGCGTAGGACACGGTATTGGACAGGGAAATCACAACCACATGGTACAGCGGATAAAGCGTCATTATGCCCACCAGGCAGAAAAACACAGTCAAAACCACGTCAAAGGCGGAAATTCCCTTCAGTTTCTTCTTTCGGATTCTTTTTTGCATTGCAGAAACCTCACGCTTTCTTTCCAGACTTGTCAGAACAAGCCTGTTTCACCGCACTTGGTGACAATCTTATTGCTGATGGTAATCATGATCACACCGATCACGGATTTAAACAAGCCGATCGCTGTGGAATAACCGAAATTCATACCACCGGAAATCAGGGACTTCCGGAAAATAAAGGTGTCCAGGGTATCCGCCACTGCGAAGACCGGCTCAGAGTAGAGGTTGAATATCTGGTCAAAGCTGCCGTTGGTCATCAGGCTGCCCACCGATAGAATCAGCATGATGCAGATTGTACCGCGAATCCCCGGCAGTGTGATATGCCAGATCCGCTGGAACCTGTTGGCACCGTCTACGTCCGCTGCCTCATACAGGCCGGGGTCTATGGAGGTGATGGCCGCCAAATAAATAATGGAATCCCAGCCAACCTCCTTCCAGATACCTGAAAGCCACACGAAGGGCCGGAATCCTGTTTTGGAAGCCAATGGGGAAATGCCGTCCAGGCCCAAAAAGCCCAGCAGCTGATTGATCACGCCATTGGAAGCGAACAGGTTAATCAGAATGCCGGAGAGAACCACCCAGGAAATAAAGTGCGGGAAGGTAACAAGTGTCTGAACACACTTTTTAAACTTCGCATTGCGGATCTCATTAAACAGCAGCGCCAGCGCCACCGCGCAGGGCATTTGGAAGGCAATACGTCCCAGTCCAAAGATCACGGTGTTGCGAATGGCACGCCAGACATCCGGATCCTCAAACATCTTCTTGAACCATTTCAGGCCCACCCAGGGGCTGTGCCACAATCCGGTATCATATCGGAATTCCCGGAAGGCCAGGGTCACGCCGGCCATCGGCGCGTAGCAGAAAATCAGATACCACGCCAGCACCGGGATCAGCAATACATACAGTAGCCAATCCCGCTTCAGCCGGGCCAGTATCCTATTTGGTTGTTTCAAACGCTGTTCCACACAAGATCCTCCTTCTATCTGCCGCCAAAGGCTGCGGCTCTCTCAGGGAGGTGCATAAATCGCCACCCATTTGTTGCCTACAGTATATCAAATGTGTCCAAAACCAACAATGGATTTATTTCGGTTCTTGGTGAAAAGGTATGGAATCATTTTATGTTTTTGGAAAAATTTGCGAAGAACCTGGGATTTTTCCATATACTGCCCAAAATCTTGCGTCTTGTCTTAAGGAAACTCTGATTTAATCTGCACTACCATACCTGCCCCAGGTATGGTATAAT
>CAZCRO010000087.1:0-7694 GCA_964501115.1 uncultured Oscillospiraceae bacterium | reverse complement strand
TTAACAAATTTTGACATTTATTTTTGGTTATTCTGCCGGCGCACATTTGTCCGCAGAGTGTGGTTCCCCCATACTCTACCAGAAAGTGCTATGTCATTTTGTCAAAAAATCCGGGACGGTTTGTACCGTCCCGGAAAGATTGGTTTACAGTAGTTCGATGGCATGCACCGGACATTTTTCGGCGCATTTGCCGCAGCCAATGCACTTATCGAACGCAATGGTTGCCAAATTGCCTTCCACAGTGATGGCACCCTGTTCGCACTGCTTGGCGCAGATGCCACAACCAATACAGCCGGAAGTACAGACCTTCTTCACTGCCGCACCCTTATCGTGACTGGAGCAACGGACGGAAGCCTTGGCCTCCCGGGGATGCATTTCAATCACATGCTTGGGACAGGTTTTGGAGCACAGACCGCAACCGATGCACTTTCTTGTATCCACCCTGGCCACGCCATCCACGATGGAGATTGCCTTCTCCGGGCACACGGCGGCGCAGCTGCCCAGACCCAGACAGCCATAGTCGCAGGACATGAATCCCAGACCGCCGGACAGGACGGCCGCGCGACAATCGGTAATACCTACGTAATTAGCCTTGGCTTTGGTGGCACCGCAGGTACCGGCGCAGCGGACATACGCCACCTGGGGCTCCTGATCCACCGCTTCCTTACCCAGAACTGCGGCAATTTTGGCAATGTTTTCCGTGGAGTTACCAGGGCAGGCATCCACACGTGCCTGACCGGCTACAATAGCCTCTGCAGCACCATCACAGCCGGGATAGCCACAGGCGCCGCAGTTGGCGCCACGGAGGCACTCCCGCACTTGGGTAACCCGGTCATCTACTTCCACATAGAATTTTTTACTTGCGGTAACCAGCGCAGCACCCAGGATCAGGCCCACCACACCAATGACCAATGTAGCAATTACAATATTCATTTTTCAGCCTCCTTATGCCAAACCGCTGAAGCCCATGAACGCCATAGCCATCAGCGTAGCGCACAGCAGAACGATGGGTGCCCCACGGAAAGGTGCGGGAATAGCTTCCTCGTCCAGGTGCTCCCGGACAGCAGCCAGCAGCACGATGGAGATGGTGTAGCCCAAAGCGGTACCGAAACCGGCGAATACACTCTCCAGGAAACCATAGCCATCCTGCACATTGGTCAGCGCAACACCCAGCACAGCGCAGTTGGTGGTGATCAGAGGCAGGTAGATGCCCAGAGATTTGTACACAGAGGGAGAATTCTTTTTCAGGAACATCTCCACCATCTGCACCAGAGCGGCAATAACCAGGATGAAAACAATGGTCTTCAGGTAATCCAGCCCCAGAGGCAGCAGCACATAGTCATACAGTAGGCTGGCCACACCGGAGGAAACCGTAAGCACCAGCATAACCGCCAAGCCCAGGGACAGAGATGCCTTCTTCTGGGAGGACACACCCAGGAAGGAGCAGATACCCAGGAACTGGCTCAGCACCACGTTGTTTACCAGGGCATTGGTTACTATGATCAGAATCAGGTTCGACATACCTTAGCCCTCCTTCTTTTCTTTGCATGCGGAGGTGCAGTTGGCGCAGCAACCGTCGCAGCCCTCTGCCAGCTCCTTGGAGCGATTCTTAATGCCAACGGCATTCATAATGGCAATCAGCACTGCCAGCACCAGGAATGCGCCGGGTGCCCGGACGAAGAATGCCATAGGCTCCATCAGCTTGGGCAGGGCGATGCCAAAGATGCTGCCGTTGCCCAGCAGCTCCCGGATGGAGCCGATGATGGTCAGACCCACGGTGAAACCCAGACCCATACCAATGCCGTCGAACAAACTGAGCATAGGGGGATTCTTGGAGGCGTATGCCTCTGCCCGTCCCAGGATGATGCAGTTTACAACGATCAGCGGGATATAAATGCCCAGCGCCGCATACAGGCTCTGCATATAGGCCTCCATCAGCAACTCCACGACGGTAACGAAGGAAGCAACGATGACGATATAAGCAGGCAGGCGTACGTCATCCGGGATGAAGTTCCGCAGCAGGGAAATAACCAAATTGGAGATGGCCAGAACCACCAGGGAGCTAAGACCCATGCCCACGCCATTGATGGCGGAGGTGGTAACTGCCAGAGTGGGGCACATGCCCAACATCAGCACGAAGACAGGGTTTTCCGTCAACAGGCCGTTACGAATTCGTTCCAGATAGGGTTTCATGCTATCCCTCCTTAACCGATCCGGCCGGAAACGAATTCCAGCGCGGCATTCACGGCGTCCACCACGGCTCCGGAGGTGACGGAAGCACCGGATACGGAGTCAATCATGTCATCCTGAGTGGAACCGCCAGCTTTATTCAGGGTGAACTTGTCTACCTTTACACCAGCGAACTGATTCATGAAGTCCGCCTCTCCGCACTTCATACCCATACCTGCCGTTTCGTGCAGGTCGGTGAAGGAGATGCCGTTTACAGTACCATCGGCAGCAACACCTACAATCAGGCTCAGGCCGCCGTCATAGCTGCTGGAATTGGTAACCGTGATGGCGTAGCCCAGCACATTGCCGCCGGCATCGGTTCCGACGCAGGCACCGTCAATGGTTACAGTGCCATATGTATTACCCGCAGCCAGTGCCTGGGTGAAGACATCGTCCGTCTGGAAGTCTGCCGCACCGGGTACTACCTCGGCCATAGCTTCCTTCTGTGCCAGAATCTTGTTCTGTGCAATGGTATCCTTGGTCATGCCGTACACAGTGCTCAGTGCCAGGCCGGCAACCAGCGTGATGACCACAAGGATGAATACGGGCTTGGGAATGGCCTTCTTCTTCTCCTTGGGGATGCGATAGCCGAAGGGAGTGGGGATGATCACATCGTCAATCACAGGGCCAACCAGGTCTGCAATCAGGATGGCATAGGTGGTCGAATCCGGGGAGGCACCCTTTACACGGAACAGACCAATGAGAATGCCGGCAAAGATGCCGAATACCAGCTGGCCGTCTCTGGTGGAGGGGCAGGACACGGGATCCGTTGCCATAAAGAAGGCTGCCATCAGCAGTCCGCCGCCCAGCAGCTGGGTGAGCAGATAGTTCATATCCAGGCCATGGCCGCCAAAAAGCAGCAGGAACAGCGCCGTAGTGCCGATCATGGCAGTAGGTACTTCCCAGGTGATACCCTTGCGCAGCAGCAGATACATGCCGCCGACAAACAGGGCAATGGCAGAGGAGCCGATAACACCGCTGGCGTTACCGATCAGAATGGGCAGCAGGTTCACATTTGCCCCTTCTGCCAGCTGAGCCAGAGGAGTGGCAGTGGAAACGCCGTCTACGGTATAGACCGTCATCAAACTGCCGAAGGAGATCAGCAGGAAGCTGCGGCCGGCCAGAGCAGGGTTCATAATGTTGTGACCCAGGCCGCCGAACAGGCACTTGACCACCAGGATTGCGAATACCGCACCCAGGATGGGCACATAAACCGGCACCTTAGCCGGCAGCGTCAGTGCCAGCAGCAGGCCGGTGACCATAGCAGAGCGGTCTGTAATGGTATTTTTCCGGTGGGTAACCCGGTCGAAGAGATATTCCGTGACCACGGCACTGGCCATAGAAAGAAGAATTACCAGCAGCGCCTGGAAGCCATGCACCCAGATACCCACGATGGTGGTAGGTAGCAGAGCAATGAGCACATCGGTCATGACCTGCTGGGTGGTCAAGGGGCTTCTAACATGGGGGCACGAAGAGACATTATACAGTTCATCCATTTTTCCGTCTCCTCCTTATCGTTTCTTGGTGGCCATAATTTCCGCCTTGGTGGTCTTGAACAGCTGCATCAGCGGCCGCTTGGCGGGACAATTATAGGTACAGCAGCCGCAGCCGATGCATTCCAGACCATACAGCTGCTTTTCATAGCGGACATAGTCCTTGCGGGTTGCGGCGACCTGCATCAGCTGGGGAGACAGACCCAGAGGGCATACCCGGCTGCAGCGGCCGCAGCGCAGGCAGGCGGTCATCTGCTTTTCAGCTTCTTCCACATCGTCGAAGCTCAGGCAGGTCAGGGCATTGTTGTTCTTGCAGATGGGGGTATCCAGAGTAGTCATGGCGAAGCCCATCATGGGGCCGCCGGAGAGAACTTTCTTGGGCTGTTTTTCAAAACCGCCGCAGGCCTCCACCAGTTCCCGGTGGCTGGTACCGATCTTCACCAGATAGTTTCCAGGCTTCTTCACGGCATCGCCGGATACGGTAAAACCACGCTCCATAAGGGGCTCATTGAAGTACACCGCACGGTAGATGGCATAAATGGTTGCCACGTTGTCCACCACGCAGCCTGCGTCTGCCGGGAGCATACCCAGCTTCAGGTGTTTCTGGGTAATGACACTGATCAGAGAACGCTCACCGCCCTGGGGATACTTGGTTTGCACGGGCATGACCCGCACCTTTGTGGATGCCTTGCATGCCTGCTCCATGGCCGCGATGGCCTTGGGCTTGTTCTGCTCGATCACAACCAGGCCCTGGGCATTGGGGAACAGCCGCAGAATCAGCTCCATACCGGCTACCAGCTCTGCACTCTTGGTACGCATCAGCTGATCGTCACAGGTGATATAGGGCTCACACTCCGCACCATTGGCAATGACGAAGCGGATCTTCTCCGGCTCCTTCACCGTCAGCTTCACGTGGGTGGGGAAACCGGCGCCGCCCATACCGACGATACCGGCAGCCTGAACCTTGGCCAGCAACTGCGCGTTGGTCAGTTCCCGGACATCCTGGGCCACGCCAACGCCCTCTGCCGGGGTAAACTGCCCGTCACTCTCCACAACGATGGCCATAGCGCTGCCGCCGGAGGCATTCTTCCGGGGTTCCACAGCCTTTACCGTGCCGGAAACCGAGCTGATAATATTGGCGGAGACAAATCCACCGGCCTCTGCCAAAATCTGGCCGGCCAGAACCTGATCTCCTTTTTTCACCACCGGGGTAGCAGGCTTGCCAATATGCTGGTTCGTCATAAACACCAGCTCACCCTGGGGGAGCAGGGGCTGCAAAGCGCTTTCGCAGGAAAGCTCCTTGTGCGCCGCGGGATGAACACCGCCATGGAATGTCTTTACTTCCATGTACACCTCTCCTTAATAAGTTATTCCATATTCCAACGGGCAGGCCAAAGCCGTACCCGGACAGGATACGCTTCTATTCTAGTTTATTCGAAAAAGAATATCAACACCTGCGGAAGTTTTTCGTTGCCATAGCAACGAATTTTTTCGTTAATTTTGCATATTTCCACTAAATCAATCCATTTATATCGATACATTTTGCACAAAAAACAAAGCTTTCTACATATGTAGCCGCTGATGGGGGCTACATTGTGTATAGATCTGCTTTTGAGTCGTTACGCTCATAATTGCAGAAACCCCGCACCCTATCGGATCCAGTGGGACACGACAGGATGCGGGGTTATGGGATCTCCTGGCAGAAGACGGCTACTCTTGTTTCGCCGCCAGGGGTGCAGGTATACAGCACCAGGGGGTAAGGGGACTCGTAGACAGTTTGCGTATCCATAGGGTCCAGAGTGGCACGATCCGCTACCTGGTAGGTAAAGACCATTCCCTCGGCCTCAGTGATGGTGACCGTGTCACCTATGTGCAGGAGTTTCAGCCGGCCAAAATGGCTGTCGTAGTTATGGGCAGCAATGACCAGGTCTCCAGTTCTTGTGGAACCTTGCTCCCGGCAGGGGGCGAGACGGAGGCGGGAATAATCCCACTGCGCCATTACCGGCAGTTCCAATTCCAGCGTGGGTATGGAGAGGGTTCCAATATACGCATAGCCCTGCAGCATTACCTCCGGCATATCCGGGGGCAAAGTGGGTTGGGTCTGCTCCGTCTCCCGGATGGTCTCTTCCGGCTGGGTGGTTGGAGGTGTGGTTACCATAACATCCTGCAATTCTTCCAGCACCGCCTGTGCCTGCTCTCCTGCCCGGCGATCTTCCAGACGGTTATGCAGGAAAAGGGCCAGCGCTGACAAAATCAGCGCTGCCCCCATTGCAATTGCGAGTTTCCCGGCGTGTTTAGCCATGGTCATCTCTCCGCTTCTTCCTGGTGGCCATTACACCCCAGGCTACCAGCGCTAGGCCGGCAATGGTGAGAACCGGGATGGGCCAGTTGAGCTGACCGGTCTGGATGAGGGAACTGCCCTTGCGGTTGGTAATGGTGGTAACGGTGCCAACGGTCTTATAGCTAACGGTATACCCACCGGGAACCTTTGGCTCGATCACGTTCCAGTCTCCTTCAGAGTCCAGATGTTCCCAGGTATAGGTCCACTTATTTTCCTTGCCCAGTGTAACGGTGTCCACCACTTCTTCTCCGTTGCGCAGCTGCACCTGGATGGTGAGAGGGCGGCTGTTGTCTCCCCCGTCCCGCCATACCTTTTTAACCGTCAATTCCTTGGGAACACCCAGATCCTCTACCCGGAAGATCCAGTCCACTTCACCGACCCGCTGGGCATAGCGGTTGTCCAGCTTATCGGGCACATCCAGTTCCGCCCGCAGATCCAGGGACTGACCGGATTCCAGGTTAGCCAGGTGGATACCGTCTCCGGAAAGGATCCCGGTCTTATCCGGAGTTCCGGAATAGAAGGGAACGGTTTCGCTCCCCTTGTAGATCCGCAGGGTGAGTTTGCTCAGAAACTCCTGCATGGTTGCCACATCCGCCTGCACTTCCGGGGGATTCTGCTCAGCATCATGTACCTCTGCCCGCATGTACAGGCGGATGTAGCTGCCGGAGGTATTCCTGATGGTAACGCGCTGACTTTTGGCGATGTCGCCAGGCATCACGTTCTTAAAATTGGGGAACAAGTCCGTGTCCGTATACGCTCCGCCGGGTGCAAAGGCAATATTGTCCCGGCCGGAATAGGTAATGGTACTGTCCTGGGCGAAGGCGGTAACCCCCAGGGACGCCACAAGCAGCAGCGCCAGCAGGAGGGCGGAAATCTTTTGAAATACATGTTTCATGTCCGTACCTCCTCAAGAATTCTTTGTCAGAACATCGTTTGCCACAGTCAGACCACTGGAAGTACCCCAACTGGAATTGAAGGTACTGTTGGGCTTGCTCTGCAAACCGGAGCCGATAATCTCCACGGTGAGGTAATAACCCTCGGCGGGGGCTGCCTTTACAGGCTTGCACTCCGTAATCCAGATCCCTGTGTAACAGTTATCCGGAGAAGTTGCCTGGGAATCTACCGGTTTTGTCCAATAATAAAATCCGTCATTTCCCTTTAGCCAGCCGTTCTTCAAATCCATTTTCATTATATAATCCGTATTTTCTACCGGTACCACACCATAGATTTCTCCTGCGGCATTCTGCCAGGTCACCACGTATGTTGCCCGAATCCAGGCATCTATGTCTCCGGTGTTTTGGATTTTTACATCTTTTTTCACCGTTCCATCCCAGTTTTCCACAACCTTGGTTGTCACCTGAGAAGGGTTAAAGATATTCTTTATGGGGCTTGACTTGGTTGTTAAATATGCAACAGTTCCAAACACAAGCAAGCTCAGTGTTAAACCCACAGAGACCAACATAGTGGTACTTTTCTTCATTCGAAAATCAGATTTTTCCCTGAATTTTCCTTGATACATACTTGCGGCATCCTTTCTTAATTGGTGTCAGGATTTTCCGGAACCTGTTCTTTGCTTATCCTCAGTCGTGTACTTACCAAAGTTGAAGTGCAGGATGTTCAGACCGGCATTG
>CAZCRO010000086.1:0-7771 GCA_964501115.1 uncultured Oscillospiraceae bacterium | reverse complement strand
GATCTGGGTAGCAATGTTGCAGGCGGTGGAGAAGGAATGGGGCTTCTCAATCAGCGTACCGGAAATAACGGTGCCGTTTTGCAGCATGTCTTCCAGGTTTACCAGGTCACAGTTGTGCATGTGCTGCGCATAGTAGTCGGAATCGTGGAAATGAATGATGCCGGCTTCGTGGGCGGCTACGATTTCCCGGGGCAGCAGAATACGGCTGGTGATGTCCTTGCTGACTTCGCCTGCCATATAGTCACGCTGTACAGCGTTGATGGTGGGGTTCTTGTTGGCGTTTTCCTGCTTTACCTCTTCGTTGTTGCACTCGATCAGGCTCAGAATCCGGTCATCCGTAGTGTTGGACTGGCGCAACAGGTTGCGGGTATAGCGGTAAGTAATGTATTCCTTGGCAACTTCAAAAGCGCCGTGTGCCATAATGGACTTTTCTACCAAGTCCTGAATTTCTTCTACGGAGGGGCTGCGACCCATTTCTTCACAGGAGACTCCGACGCTTTCTGCAATGCGCTGGATCTGCAGGGGGGTCATACGAACCTGTTCTTCCACACAGTTATTGGCCTTGGTCACGGCCATGGTGATCTTGGAAATATCAAATACGGCCTCGGTGCCGTTGCGTTTAATAATTTTCATAGAACCGTACTCCTTTTGTGAAACTTTCTCTTCGCTGCCTTATTATACTACATATTGTGCTTTTGTCAAGCGACGACCACTAAATGTTGTGGTCGTGATTTTGGCATCAAAAAGTTCCGGAACCCCATCCTGGGTACCCGACCGCCTTTGAGATGGAAAGTTGGCTTTTTTGCGGGAAGGGCAAAATAAACCATTGTAAATTGGTCAAGAATATAGTACAATGACTTGCAGAGGTCTTTACATAATTCCCCGTGTTCCGCAGAGAAAATGGAAAGGAGCATTTTTCATGGAAAAAATTTTCAGCAATCTACACATAGACCAGGGGGCGGTGCTGTATACCCTGCGTTGCGGTGGGTTGGAAGCTCAGATTTCTTCTCTGGGCGCTACCCTGGTGCGGCTGTGGGTGCCGGATTCCCAGGGGAAGCTGGAGGATGTGGTGCTGGGCTACGATACTGCCGCCGGTTATTTGCAGGGGCATGCCTGCCTGGGCGCTACAGTAGGCCGCAATGCCAACCGGACAGGCGGCGCATCCTTCCGTCTTGGGGGCAGGGAAGTCCGCCTGGCGGCCAATGAGGGACGCAACAACCTGCACTCCGGCCCCGATGCTTACTATACCCGCCTGTGGACACTGGAAGAGCAAACTTCCAATGCTGTGACGCTGGGGCTGGACAGCCCAAACGGGGATCAGGGTTTCCCGGGCAATGCGCATATTTCCGTAACCTATCGCCTGGACAGCGAAGGAGGACTGCACATTGTCTACGATGGCATCTGCGACCAGGACACGGTTTTTAACCTGACCAACCACAGCTACTTTAATTTGGCCGGTCATGCGCATACCGACAAGGCGCTTTGCCAGGTATTGACCATGCCTGCACGGCACTTCTGCCCGGATGACCGGGAGAATATCCCCACAGGCGAGCTCCGGGAGGTGGAGGGAACCCCTATGGATTTCCGCAGCCCCAAGCCGATTTGCCGGGACATTGGCGAAGACTATCTCTCGCTGCACCTGCAGGGCGGCTACGACCACAACTGGGAGGTTTTCTGCAACCCCTGCGCCAGCTTGGCAGACCCGGATTCCGGCCGCTCTATGGCAGTCTATACAGACTGCCCGGGCATCCAGGTATATTCCGGAAACTTCCTGGATGAACAGGGAAAGGACGGTGTGTACTACGGTAAGCACGCAGGCATCGCCCTGGAGACCCAATATTATCCCGACTGCATGAATAAAGAAGCCTGGAAAAAGCCGGTTGTAAAGGCGGGGAAGCGCTACCACAGCGAAACCGTATACCGCTTTTCCTGGTAACACGGCAACAGGAAAATCCCCCGGAGCATGCGCCGACCACGCACGCTCCGGGGGATTCTGATATTCTGTAGAAAATTCCTGTCAGCAAAGCGCTGCAATCGCCAGCTCCAGCAGATGGAGCACCAGCAGGTGGGCGGGATAGAAAATATAGAAAAAATAACCGGTGTTCTTCTCGCCCCTCTGGCCATTGTACAGCCAGATCAGAAAAAGCGCGGCCAGGAAGGAGAGGGGATAGCGTCCCGGTTTTGCCAGCAGTGTTACGGCCAGCATGCCCAGCAGCTGCCGGTTCCGACTGCCCCGCAGAAGATACAGCACAACGATCAGGGCAAGGCCATAGCCCTGATAATCTGCCCGCAGGACATACTGGGCGAAGAACCAGGAAGCAATGGCAATTCCGGCGTGTGTCAGCCAGCGAAGGATACGATGGTGGAGACGCACGCAGTCTATTGCCGACAGTGTGACAAATCCAAGCAGAAAGGTGAACAGTACGTTCTGGTAGTGCCAATAGAAGGGGAACGTACCGGCATCTTTGGCCAGCGGAGAGAAGAAGGCAAGGTCAAATGGCGGCTCCGAAATCAGTGCGAACACGGTAAGGCGCAGCAGATATTTCTTCTTGTTTCGGGTGTGGGTATACCCTTCTGCAAACAGAAAGCAGAAAAGGGGAAACGATACAGCGCCGACAGGATACAGCAGCTGGCGGCACAGAGCCTGCATTTCCTCCGGCCAGCGTCCCCCGGTGAGCCAAAGGGTAAGGGGAATGAGAAGGATCTTCGTGGTATGATCCACCAGCATACACACGGCGGCGAACGTCTTTAGCTGGTTTCCCGTCAGTCCCGGGAGTGCCCTGTCGGGGGAGGATAATGGCATTGACACGGACTCCGCCTCCTTTCTGGTTTTTCTCTATTTTACTGCATCCGGGGAAAAGAAGCAAGTCAAAATAATTCGGGAAAATTTTCTGAGCGACATGGACGGCTGTGGAAGCACAGACCGCAGCCATGCGTCTGCTCGGGAATGAGGCCGGACATCCAACTGTGTCACAGAAGCGCAAAATTGCCCACAGGCGCATACACTGTCCTGAGAAAGAAAAATACAATCAGGAGGTTTTTTGTATGGCTGAACAATGTCAGGACACTTTGCGCTGCAATCCGAACGAGCTGCGCCAGGCTATGTCCATTCACACGGGGAAAATCACCGATTCCTGCCGGGATAAGGATTGCATTGAGGATTTGCCCGTCTTCCTTACCGCCGGCTCCCAGCGTCTGCTGGACAGCTCTGCCAATACCCGGGTGCGTTGTGCCGAGCTGCTGAGCACATACATAGATGTGGAGCCTGTGAGCTTCGACAAGAACCACTACTGTATTGATATCACCTTTTACTATCGTATTCTGGCCGATACCATTGTGGGAGCCAATCGTCCGGCTACGCTGTGCGGTCTGTCGGTATTCACCAAGCGGGTGGTGCTCTGCGGGGAAGAGAGCTGTGCCCACATCTACCGGAGCAATGCACCCTTGTCTACCCCGGATGCCATAGCCAGAAGCCTGTCTAACCGGCCGGTGGCAGTGGTGGAGGCATTGGACCCGATGGTGCTGAGCAGCCGGGTAAGGGAAGCCTGTGAGTGCCCCGGAAGGGATGGCGGGGTACAGGTGCCGGACTGGGTGCGGGGCATCTTCGACGAGGAGCTGGCGCTGCAGGGAAGCCAGCGGCGGCTGTTTGTTACACTGGGGCAGTTCTCCATTGTCCGGCTGGAACGGGACGCACAGCTGATTGTTCCGGTCATGGATTACAGCATCCCGACGAAGGAGTGCTGTGACAGCATGGGCTGCGCCGAGGATCCCTGCGAGATGTTCAGCCGGATTCCCTTCCCGGCGGCGCAGTTTACCCCGAGAGGGTGCGACTGCAAGCCCAAGCAGACCCCGGACTGCTGCGGGAAATAAGAATAAGAGGGCTGTTTCTTATGAGCCTGATCGTTTGGAGACAGCCCCAAATGAAAGCTTCCGGAGTGAATACAAGCCACCCCTGGCCGTTTGGCGGTCAGGGGTGGCTGAGCTTGCTTTTGTTCTTTGTGTGCCTGTCAGCGCATATATTCAAACTGCAGGTCGTAAATGTCTACGGTATCACCATCCTGGATGCCCATCTGCTCCAGACGGTCAAACAGGCCGCATTTGCGGAGCATCTGGTCGAAATAGTTCCGGGATTCGTAGTCGTCGAAGTTGATGTTTTGCACCAGCCGCTCCAGCCAGGTTCCGGTAATCAGCCAGGTGCTGCCCAGGTGCTCGATCAGCAGCTCCTGAGGATCTCCGGCTTCTGCGGGCTTTTCCACATACTCCGGTTCGTAAATGGTGACAGGGGGGAGGGTGCGGAGCTTTTCCGCAACAATCCGCATCAGCTGGCGGGTGCCCTGGGTGGTACCGGCAGAGATCTCGTACAGCTCACATCCGGCCGCTTCTACGCAGGCACGCAGGCGGGAAAGATTGTCGCTGTCCGGGGGCAGCAGATCGATCTTGTTGGCGGCAACGATCATGGGACGGTTGCTCAGATCTATGCTGTAGTTGGCCAGTTCGTCACAGATGGCATTGAAATCCTCTACAGGATCTCTGCCTTCGCTGCCGGAAACATCCACAACGTGGACAAGCAGACGGCAGCGGTCGATATGCCGCAGGAAGTCATGACCCAAACCGGCACCTTCGGCAGCACCTTCAATAATGCCGGGAATATCTGCCATGACAAAGGATACACCTTCGTCTACATAGATTACACCCAGATTGGGGAACAGGGTAGTGAAGTGGTAGTTGGCGATTTTGGGACGGGCATTGGAAGTAACGCTGAGCAGCGTGGACTTGCCAACATTGGGGAAGCCGACCAGACCGACATCGGCCAGAAGCTTCAGCTCCAAAATCACATCCCGTTCCTGTCCTTTCAGGCCGGACTTGGCAAAGCGGGGAACCTGACGGGTGGCAGTGGCGTAGTGGGCATTGCCCCAGCCGCCCCGGCCGCCCTTGGCAATGACGAAGTCTTCACCAGTGGACATATCCACAATGATTTGGTTGGTCTGTGCGTCCCTTACAACGGTGCCCCGGGGGACTTCAATGATAAGCGGTTCGCCCCGCTTGCCGCTCATCTTCCGGCTCTGGCCATTGATGCCGGACTGAGCCGTGTATTTGCGCTTGTAGCGGAAATCCAGCAGGGTAGAGAGGTTGTCATTCACCCGCAGGATCACGCTGCCGCCGTGGCCTCCGTCTCCGCCATCAGGGCCGCCGGAGGCAACATATTTTTCCCGGTGGAAGGCAACGGCACCATCGCCGCCCCGTCCGCCGAAGACTGTAATTCTTACTTTATCTACAAACATAGGTAAAACCTCCATGTTTTCCGGCGGGTGACACAGAAAAAGAAATGCAACGGGGCAGGGGAGGCCTGCCAATATGCTCATTTATTTTTCTCTGTCACCCAGTGTGAAAAAAGGACTGCTGCAAAACACGCAGCAGTCCTTCGGGCATATACGCAAGATTACTGCTCAGCGTAAACGGAGCACTTACGACGATCCTTACCCATGCGCTCGAACTTAACGGTGCCGTTAACCAGAGCAAACAGGGTATCATCCTTGCCAATACCAACGTTGGTACCGGGATGGATGTGGGTTCCTCTCTGACGAACCAGGATATTGCCAGCCAGAACGAACTGACCGTCTGCACGCTTAACGCCCAGTCGCTTGGACTCGGAGTCACGGCCGTTCTTGGTGGAACCGCCGCCCTTATGGTGAGCGAAGAACTGAATACCAATCTTCAGCATGATGTTACACCTCCAAAACTTCGATGTTATCGGGATACTCGTCCCGCAGGCTGCACAAATAGAGCATCATACCGGCAAGAACTGCCTGCACGCTTTCTTCTTCGTCGCAGCTTGTGGGAAGGGTCAGGGTAATGCGGGCGTCCGCTTCCTTGACCCGAACTTTGGCCTTTGCGCCACACACATCATTGATGGTGGCCTCAGCCATAGCAACAGCAGCAGAGATAGCCGCGCAAACAATGTCGTTGCCTGCCTCGGCATAGCCGCTGTGACCGGAAACGGAGAATCCGGTGATTCTGTCGTCCTCGGTAAAAAATTCAACTTTGGTCATAGCAAAAATTACAGGGCGATCTTGGTGATCTCGACCTTGGTGTAGGGCTGACGATGACCGATCTTCTTCTTCTCGTTCTTCTTAGCCTTGTATCTCAGAACGTCGATCTTCTTGCCCTTGCCATTCTTAACGACCTTAGCTTCCACGGTAGCGCCTTCCACAACGGGAGCGCCGATCTTGGAATTTTCGCCGTCCAGCACAGCCAGAACCTGCTCAAACTTTACGGTCTGGTCAGCTTCCACGGCCAGCTTCTCAATGTACAGGACATCGCCCTCGGCAACAGTGTACTGCTTGCCACCGGTAACAAAAACTGCTTTCATTTCTCATTTCACCTACTTTATATTGTGTAGTCTCGCTCTAAAGGCGGCTGCTTTTGGGCAGCATCTTAAAAGCCTCTTCGATGCGGCTGAATTATTCTACCATCCATTGAAGAAAATGTCAACTGGTTTTTTCACTTTTTTCAGAAAAAAAGTTCAATTTTTCCCGGTTCTGTTTCCAGAAAACCTTCAGCTGTTTTTTGTGGTGGCACAGCTTCTCCTGACAGGCGGCGCAGCTGAGGCTGCAGTTGGTGTTTTCGGAAAAACGTTCCGGGTGGCGCAGATATGTCAGCTCCCATCTTGCCAGCAGAAGCAGGGACATGGCAAGCAAGCTCCATGTGTATTTATCCACAATAAAAAGGTAGGGGGTAAAGATCATGGCAAAATCCCAGTTGTAAATCCTGCAAACACTGCAGCACCGGTTTTTCATAAACCAGGTCTGAAATGGGCAGAAGAAAAGTATGCAAATCATATCGCATACGCCGTAGGCCAGGCTGATTAGTACCAGAATTCCCTTGTCAATCCAACCGAAAAAATACAGCAGCCCGATGGCAGCGTTTAAGAGTACCCAGGAGAGAATCACGAGAAATGTTCCCTGCCAGGGAGTGTTGCTTGCTTTCATTTGCCCGGTTGGCCGATAATTGCGGGCGAACTGTTTCTGGCAGCCCATGCTTTCCACACGGGAAGGGAAGAATCTGGCCAGCATTTCCACGGTGTAAACAGTCCATACCAGGCTCAGTACCCAGAAGTTTTTTTCAAATCCGTGAAATATACCGTCTGCGTTTTGTACACGGCTTGAGATATACAGTCCCAGCGCCAGGAAAAACAGTACGGATCTGTATATCAGCTTTACATAGTGCAGGGAGGAGATAAGGGAGAGTTTTCTTTTTTTCTGCATGTAGGTTACCTGTTCTTTCTGTTTCTCCTGTCTATGGTAACACTTTATGCCCAAAAGTCAACCGTGGAGAGAAAACTTTCATCCTGTATACTTTCTGCCCAGCATGGGCATCCTTCTTTCAGGAGGGATCACAATGACCCAAAAACAGTATGCAGCGCTGGTAAAGCAGATTTCCCCAAAATCTCCGGTAGCGAAGGATTGCCTGATGGCATTCCTGGTGGGTGGAGGGATTTGTCTTCTGGGACAGTGCTTTGTGAATTTATATGCATCCGCCGGACTGGACCCACAGCAGGCGTCCACAGCTGCCTCCATGAGTCTGGTATTGCTGTCGGCATTGCTGACCGGCCTGAGCCTCTACGATGACCTGGCCAAACACGCCGGAGCCGGCACCCTGATCCCCATCACCGGCTTCGCCAACGCCGTTTCCGCCCCGGCGGTAGAATTCAAAACGGACGACAATGCTATAATTAGACCAAGTCAGAAAACCGGTAATTTTCCCGAGTGAG
>CAZCRO010000085.1:0-7841 GCA_964501115.1 uncultured Oscillospiraceae bacterium | reverse complement strand
CGCCGCCCTTGACCCTTTGCGCCCTGCCCGCTGAATCGTAACCAAGGGGCGGTCAACCGCCCCCCTGTAATAGATTTCTACCAAAGACTAAAATCAATTTTGCGCATAACTATTGACATTACCTTATATATTGTCTCACAACGGTTGGTTATGTATTTAAGTTTAAAAACCCCGGCTCTGAGAATTGTCTCGGAGCCGGAGTAAATTATTTAGCTTAGTATTCGTTGCTACCTTGATGCAAATGTCAATAAAAAGTGAGCCACGGCACTCACGAATGTTTGAGCCGTCCTGCTAAGTATTGTTATGCATGGTTGCTTTCGGACGATAGAAATCTCCGCTCATGTCTAGCTAAAATCATGCCACATCTGCAATCATTACTGTTACCGTGAATGTTTTCTTGTCAATGTTGTATCCGTTATTTATTTTCGCCGTAGAATCCCTGCTGACTGTAAGCTGACCACTTCAGGTACATTTCCTGATAGTTCAGCTTGATAAATTTCTGGATTTTACGCAACTCTCGCTCTGTCAAAATCCCAGAACTTTGCACAAGCGTGTCGCCATTCTGCTTGACAAACAGTTTTGCGGATGCTTCTTCTGTCAGTCTACGGTCACTGGCGTGGACATGCATACATTCGATCACACAGTGGGAGGTAAAATACAGATAATAGCCGGCAACCATAAATTCATAATACTTCGGCATATCATTCCTCCACAAACTGCTTGTTCTTTTCCCAGTAAGCCTGCACAATGCTGAGTTCAATATCATCCATGCTGGTTTCCATCACATCGCCGCTTATATCCAGCACCGCAGCCCGTGTGGTATTATTCAGATTCAGAACACGCACCATTCCGTTTTCACAGAGAAAGGAGTAGCCATTGACGATAAAATCGGCATTCTGCGCCATTTTTTCAATTTCACTCATAGCAAACTTTCACTCCTTTGATCGGTGACAAAAATGCAGTTGCATCAAAAAATAAGTTTTTTAAGATCGGCACAAGGTCAATATACTCTTCTTCCGGCTCCGGATTGTGGCTGTATTTGGCCATCACAGTCAGGTAGCCATTGTCCCACTGCGTGACCTCTGTGTAGCGCTCCAGAGAATAGGGCGCACGGAAACGAATCGTATATTTGCCAAAGCGAAATACTGTAAAGCCATCTTTGTTGCTGAGCAAAGCGAAGCTCTCTGCGCTCATATTCTCACAACTCCTTTGCACGTTCGTATTCTATGTTGATTATAGCATAACCATGGAATTCTTCAAGCACAAATCTTTCTTGTTGAAAAGTAACTGCCAGCCTTGAAAAAATTATCTCAAAAGATAGGAAACACAGGGTTAGAGGTAGATTGTGCTTAAATGATATGATACCTCTATAAACTCGAAGGGGGGCTTTTATGATGGCAATTTCTGTGATGGCATTTGTCCAGCCCTTGACAGGAGAATAGAAGGGATGGGCAGGCGTTGTGACGATCTCTTCGCCACTGACAAACACATGAACCAGTTCATCTGTCTCGTTAACGCATGTCTCAACAATTTCCTTGAGTGCTACATCCCCGGTTTTTTATCCTATGCCCAGACCTGATCGCCGGCTTGGATAGTTTCGATGGCAGCAGCACCGGCAGCAGTCAAAACTGTCGTACCTGCAACAAAGCAATAAGGAGAATTTACTGCTCCGCTGATAGCACCAGTAATTGTACCTGTCATAAAGCCGGTTGCAGCACCATTCAGGGCAGCTTGTTCTGCCCCTTTCCAGCTTCCTGTAGATAGCATGTGGGTTACGGCACCCGAAACAGCACCGGACACAACACCAATTGCACCCTGGGTGATGGAGCCAATCAGTGCGCCTGTAGCGGCACAGTTGAATCACCATAGGTTTCCCGCGTGAGCTTACTACCAGAATACATGTAGCTATGCTTCACGCCGGCTACTGTCTTACTGGTACGAAGGCCACTGGAATCGTAGGAAAAGTCAATGGCCTGGGTGGTGGAAACCGCCCGGGTTAGGCTTCGACCATTGTTCCAGGTAAAGGCCCAGCTGGAACCGTTATAGTAGCCAATGGGATTACCAGACTGGTCATAGGTGATGGCGTGGCCATCAAATTCCGTCAGCAGATCCTTCCAGTTGGTGTTGCCGTAGGTGTAGGTGTGGCCATTGGCTGTAAGAATATTGCCTACGCTGTCATAGGTGTAGGTATACGTCTCGTCGCCCACTGCCTTGAGAAGCTGACCCTGCGCATCGTAGGTATAGGTGATCTTCTCGCCGTCAGGGGCTGTATACTGGAAGATGTTTCCGACTGCATCATAAGTATAGCCAAAATTCAAGCTGTTTGCAAGTCCAGAATCTTCTGCTCAGGTTCACTTCCTTGATTTATTGGTCTTCCACCCTATAAGAGGGATTTCAGATCGTGGAGCGCTAAAAAGGGCTGCTGCAAAATCGAATTTTACAACAGCCCTTTTTTCATACGAAAAGTATAGCAGATTCCAAATCCCTTGTCACCGGCAAGAATCTGCCAATTTATTTGCGGTGGCTTGCCACATCGGTTTAGGAATTCATGGAATTTAATTTTTGTTCCTTTTGGATTGGACACGCATTGATTACGGACCCGGATAATCAGTTTGCCATTCTTTTACGTTGGAACCTGCACCACAGATCATGACAGTGATGCCGTCATCGTTTAAATATACATACTGATAACCCTGATAACCGTACATGATTTGATATTCGATCTTCCAAATTCCGGCAGCCTCATCCCGATAGATCATCACCTGATTATATTCGACGGTGCATTCTTTTTCTGCCAATGCCAGTGCATCAGCGGCGGTGCTGATTGGGGTGATTTCGGTATTTGCAAACGTAACATCCAGCGCTTTGTTTGTTTTCCGATCTTCCTCCCAGGAGAAAGTAAGCCATACATTGGTATTCTGTTTCCGCAACACTTCCTCAATTTCCCCACGGGAAGTGTCTGTTAATTCAATGATGCAGGTAAAATAGCTTTCAACACCAAGGTCATCTTTTTCTGATTCTGTAAAGATAAGCTTATCAATGCGTCCGTCATCCCGGGATACAGCAGAACTTTCGTACCGTTCATTTTCAAGATAAGTTGCCCATGTGGTCAGGCGGTTCAAATCCATATCCGGCCAGGGCATCCAGCCAACAATAGGCGCACTCAGGCTGTCCCATTCCCGAACCAGCTTGTATTTTACACCATCCTTGTACATCATACCATGGGTTATATTCTCTCCGTTGTACATCAGATGCAGGTAATCGTTGTCACACTTCCAGTACTCCAGTACTTCGTCATTGGATTGAAGATATTGCTCCATTGCTTCCGGAGGAACATTATCCAAAGAGCGATATTCGTGCCTGTAGGTTTCCCGGATGTGCCAGAACGGTTGCTCTACCAGACTTTGCGCCAGTTCCAGGCTTTCCGTCTGCATATCGCCGGTTATTTCAAATTCCAGTGTAAACGCATCATGGCCATCCAGAAGCTGTGTTGTAATGCGGTAGGAACCGGTAGCCAGATAGCCATAGTATGCGCTCCAATCAATCGTGTCACTATGATGGCCGTCTGTCAAAAGCTTTTCTTCGTTCTGCTGGGAATCTGTATTCTTTCTGATGAGTTCCTCCCAACCGGATTCTGTCTTACGCTCGATGGTATACGGTGCATTTTTCAGGAAGAATACAGACTTTTCTGCGGTACCAAAGCCAGCCAAGTCACAATTGTAGCTTAAGTGTGTAGGGGAAACGCAGGTAATGGTAACTTGGATATTCTCTCTGGGAACATCTGCACCTTCGACTCTGGGAATGCTTGACCATGGTTCATCTGCCAAAGTCAGATAGATCACAGCTCCACAGCCAACCAGCATCACCAGCAGACCGATCATTGCCGCAATCAGGATTGGACGCCGAAAGAAAAGCATCTCTTTTTCACACTTCAACCTGGTGACAGTTTCTGCTTCGTCCACAAATTTGGCGTTAATATGATTCATTCCCAGAAATAAATCTTTTCCGTTCATACGTGGATTTCCTCCTTGCTCAGATATTCAGCCAATTGCTTCCGTGTTCTGAGAAGCCGCATTTTTACCTTGCTTTCACTAATGCCATATCGCTCAGCAATTTCTGCAATGGTATCGCAAAACCAGTACCGTCTCAGGAAAATCACGCGACTTTCCTGAGAAATACTCTCCAGAAATGCGTTTATAGCGCTTCCGATTTCCTTGCCTGCTACTTCTGCTTCTTTTCTTCGGTCAGGAATACACAGCTCCATTTCATCCGTCAAGGCTACCACGTCTGCCTTTCGCTTGGCTGCGTTCTTCCAATCCAATTTACCCAGAGCGAAATGTCTGCACAGCTTGGCAAGGTATGCATAGAAATACGATGGTCTGCGGGGCGGGATGGTTTCCCAGGTCTTCATGTATGTATCGCTGATGGATTCCTCAGAATCCTGCGGATCATGAAGAATTCTATTCGCCAGGGAAAACAGCTTCTTACCATAAGCAGCATCCGTCTGGCAGATGGCATCCTCGTTTCTGGCAAAGTACAGATCGATGATTTTTGCATCTTCCACTCAGGTTCACCTCCTTGTTTATTGGTCTTCACCCTGTAAGAGGGATTTGGGATTGGAAGGGTCACATATATTCTATTAAAAAATGAGAATAATCCAAACCCTTCTTCAGTTGAGAAAAGGTTCGGATTATTCTGTGTTGTTGTATCGAAAAGGACTCAGTCTGTTAAGGTGCCGCGGATGACCACGTTTCATCTGAACTGCCGCTGGCAGGTAAAAAGAAACAGGGGGCGTCTTAAAATAAAAAACAGAACCTTTCTCTTTCGAGAGAGGTTCTGTTTTCAGTGGTACGCCGGAAGGGACTCGAACCCCCGACCTACTGATTCGTAGTCAGTCACTCTATCCAACTGAGCTACCGGCGCATGCGCTTCGCTTAACGCTTGGATATAATATCACAGGAGGGTAAAAATGTCAAGCGTTTTTTTGAAAAAATTTCAAAAAATATATTTTGCGCTGGTTTATTGGATTTTCTCCCGGAAATCAGGGGAAATATGCTCAAACAGGTCGTGCTTTTCTACATCGGCACCGACACTGCTGTACCACAGGCCAAATTGACAGGGAGAATACTTAGAAATTTCTGTGGCCTTCTGGGCACCGTAGTAGTACCACTGGAAATCCGGTACCTGGCTGACATGGCTTGGAAAGCCCAGGGTTTTGCTTACCTGGAAGGCGGTCATGCCCCCGAAGCGCTCCAGGGGGCGGTCATAGTCCAGGAGGATGGGGTTATTTTCATACAGGTGGAGGTAGATTTTCGGCGTTTCCCAGCAGCCGTACTTCCCGGCGGAATCCGGAAAAGTGTTTTCATCGTGACTGATCTCAGCGGCCTGGGTCAGGAGCTGGGCACAGAGCATGTGGGCACCGTGGCCGTATTCTCCCTGCAGGTCGTGGCTTACGGCTACCAGGGGGCGGAACCTGCGCAGCAGGGTCACCGCATAGTCCAGCAGAGTCTCCTGGCTAACACCCTGGTAGGTGTAGCTGTTGATGGCATCGTTCAGCCGGGTGGAATAGTAGTCGCCGAAGTCTCCGAAAATTGGGTACTGCCTTACACCCACGGCCCAGAGACCATCCAGTGCTTCGTGGCAGCGCTGATGGGAAATGTTCCGGTGGTTGGTCAGATAGGCTACCTGAACTCGGTAGCCCAGTTCTCCGGCGTAGTAAGGGAGCATCCCGGCGAAGAATAGCTGCTCGTCATCCGAGTGGGCGGAGAGCAGCAGCAGGTCAGCGGAGCCATCCGCCGGTGGCTGCCAGCGCTGCACCCAGTCCGGAAGCGGGCCGGAGGTGAAAAGGCTGATTTCCAGCAGGGGAACCGCACCGCTGTGGAAACCAAAGCGGACTTCCTGTGCCGGATGGCCGAACACAGCCTGGAGATCCACATAGGTGTGCAGATAGTGTTCCAGACCCAGGATGTGGCTTTCTCCGGTTGCGGTTTCCGTAACGGTGAAGCTGTGGTATTCCCAGTCGAAGTTCAGGTAGGCACCGGTCAGTCCCTGCGGATGGGCAAGGGTAATGGTGGCGTGATCCCGGCCCCTGGAGCCTGTGTAGCGATTGCCGTCAAAAAGACTGTTCAGGTCGAATCCCTGGGAGGCGGTAACAAGAGAGGCGCTGCTCACGTCCTCTGCTTGCCCGGTTATGGGAAGCAGCCACAGCAGTCCTGCCAGTATCAGGCCGGACAAAAGCCGTCTGCCGGGAGATAAGGTGGAGAAAAATGTCAATAAGAACCCTTCTTTACAGTAAAATTATGGTTTACAGCCGGTGTTCCTGCTGTACCTGCCGCCGGTAAGCATTGGGCGTGAGCCCCATGGCCCGTTTGAATGCCTGGGTGAAATGGCTGGGGGCGCTGAAGCCGACCATAATGCCGATTTCGGCAATGGAGGTATCTGTTTCTGCCAGCAGGTGGCAGCTTTCCTCCATGCGCAGGTGGATTTGATACTTGATAGGGGACATGCCGTAGGCTGTGGTGAAAGCATGTACCAAATAATATTTGTTTTGCCGTGCCAGCTCTGCCAACTCGTCCAGGGTGAGAGGGTCTTTATAGTGGGCATCGATATAGCTTTTTACCGTGGCACAGAAGCCGAGGCTGTTCTGTGGCGCAGGTGGGGCGGCCTGCAGGGAGCTGCTGCGCAGCAGGATCAGCATAAGGGCGCTGGTCAGGTGGCAGCAAACCTGGATATAGCCGGGGGCCTGCTCCCGTGCCTCTGTCACCAGGGCGATCAGGTAGCGCTCGATGCTCTGGCAGCCGGGAATGTGGATGGCATCGGAGGAGCCGCCCCGGGAGGGAAACAGCTCCATACCCTTTACCGCCAGCACGATATATTCCAGGGGGGCATCCTTGCGGGAGTATTCCGCATGCTCCGTGCGGGGATTGATCACCACCAGATCTCCCGGGCGCACCGGAAGCATCCGGCCGTTGCAGTAGATTTCCCCCTTCCCGGCGGTTACATAGAACAGCTCCACAAAGGGGTGCCGGTGCCGGTTTCCCGCCCATTCCTGGTCAAACCGGGCGGTGCTGATGTACAGCGGGCGCAAATCCGGCGTGTTTGAAGAAAAAAGCAAAGTGTTCGCCTCTGCCGGACGGGCGGTATCCTCCGCAATGAGATAGCGCTGGGTGCTCACGGCCACAACCTCCTGGAAAAAGGGGATTTTGTACAATTATAAATAATTGCTTTATCATTTTTTCTATATTATAATTCCGGCCATGGAAATTGTCAACGCAAATGCCCTTGGAATTTTGAAAATATTGGAAGGAACAGGGGAAAAGTGGCAATGTCTACGGAGAAAAAGAATATACAGAATGCACAAAATTGGTATGCTGTTTTTGAACAATAGTGAAGAATCTTCAAGAAAAAGCAATATTGTGACTTTTACAGCAAATTTATACTTGGAAACCGGAGGAAGGTCTGCTATAATAACCGGGCAACAGGCAAGGAATCAATCCGCCCTGCCTGAATTGAAAACGATAAAATGGAGGAAAATTCAATGAAGAAGATCATTGCAATGCTGCTGGCAGTTGTTATGGTTCTGGGTCTGGCCGCTTGCGGTACCACCACCACCGAGACCACTGCCGCTCCCGCTACCGAGGCTCCTGCCACGGAAGCTGCTACTGAGGCAGCTGCCGAGAAGAAGTACGAAGGCGTCGAGCTGACCATGTGGTCCATGTGGTCCGCCGGTGAGCCCCAGGCTCTGGTAATCGAAGAGGCTGCTGCTGCTTTCGAAGCTGAGACCGGTGCTCATGTGAACATCGAGTGGAAGGGCCGCGACATCAACACCCTGCTGTCCGCTT